>JANXQG010000193.1 GCA_025356915.1 Planctomycetota bacterium
GGGTGGTGGCCGGCTACTAGGAAGCCTTTTCGATGCCCGGCTGATCGATGAGGTGCATGTCTTTATCGCCCCCAAATTGGCAGGCGGCACCGAGGCACCCAGCCCCGTCGCCGGTCGGGGCGTCGATGCCATTTCGGCCGCACTGGCTGTGGAAGATCTCGCAGTCCGAGAGATCGCCGGCGACCTCTATCTCCAGGGGCGGATCGTGCGGTAGCCGAGTGGCCCTTGATCCGGCAGGCGACTTGACCGATAATAGCTGCCACTGGAACCCAACCAACCGAAGAAAATGGAACCCGCCCATGAATACTCTGCTACTAATCTCGTCCTTGACGCTCGTCCTCTCTGCTTCACCCAATAGCGAAGCCGTGCCGTCTTCGGCCCCGTCCGTCCAGCAAGGCAAGCCGCATCCCATGGCTTGTGCGGACTACAGCCAGGGAAAGGTCTTCTTGGTGTCGGCCCAGGGAAAGGTCGAATGGGAATATCCAGCGCCCAATTGCAACGATCTGTGGGTGCTAGGCAACGGTAATCTGCTCTTCGTGACCGGTCATGGCGTGAAAGAGGTCACCCGAGACAAGAAGGTTGTGTTCGACTACTCGTCGAAAAGCGAAATCTACGCCTGCCAGCGTCTTGCCAACGGCAACACGTTCATCGGCGAGTGCAATGCAGGCCGACTGCTGGAGGTCGATCCGTCCGGCAAGATCGTCAAGCAACTCCGCCTGCTGCCGGATGGCAAGGACGGCGGCCACACCTACATGCGCAACGCCCGGCAATTGCCCAACGGCCACTACCTCGTCGCCCATTTTGGGCAGCAAGTGGTTAAGGAGTATGACGCCGAGGGGAAGGTTGTGATGGAAATCCGCGCTCCAGGCGGACCGCATAGCGCGATCCGCCTGCCCAATGGCAACACGCTGATCGCCTCCGGCGACATGCGACAGCAGGCCAATGTTTTCGAGGTGGACAAAACCGGCAAGACCGTCTGGCAAGTCACCAACAACGAGTTGCCCGGCATCAGCCTGAAGTTCATGACCGGCCTGCAACGATTACCTAACGGCAACACGGTGATGACCAACTGGCTCGGGCATGGCCAATTGGGCAAGGCACCGCATGTGATTGAAGTCAGGCCCGACAAGAAGGTCGTCTGGACGTTCGCCGACCATAAAACGATGAAGACAATCTCCAGCATTCAAGTTTTGGACATCCCCGGCGATGCCGCCAAGGGAGAGATTGTTCACTAAAGATTTCACGCGGAAGTCGGCTATGGCCACTTCGGGCGATCCTCAATCTCCAAGATCAAAAGTCCCTCGAAGGTCCAGCGAGAGGGCATCACCTGGGCCAGCCACATCATCGGTTTACTCATTGCGCATCCATGGAAAGGCGAAAAAGGCCTACTGGCAACTGACAGAGCCGAGCATGCCATTCGTTATTTCGCATCAGAATCGCATCCACATCTCCGTGATCGACGACATTAAACGTGAAATGCCAATTGTCCAGAACCTCATCATCTTCTTTCTCCAGGCACACGACCTCGCCGGAAAATATCTGGCGATCCAGGCCACTTTTGTCAGCGACACGTTGGCAAAGACGATCCAGCAGGGTGCGCAACCGTTGCGCACTTCTCGGCCGACTTTGCTCCAGACTTTGCTACCGGTCGGACGACAGCCCCCCGCGATAACGGGCATGCCGTTTACGAATCGCCCTTGGTCAGCCCCCGCAACGTGGCCCACACACCTTTCATCTCTTCTTCGGTCGGATCGGGCGACACAGCGATGTAACGGTCAAAGCATTGGACGGGGGATTCAAAGTGAAGTGGCTTGTAACATCAGGAGAGAGCGAAAACCCTACCCTCCTGGCCGCTTTGAACTCGTTGATGTTCGGCGGCTCGGCATCAAGTTTTGATCGGCTGCCGCTTCCCTTCGGATACGAAGTAGCCGTGTTCCAGGAAGTCCAACACTCGCTTCTGCACGTTCGCGGAGTGGAGCAGAAAGAAGTGCAGTTCGTTGACCAGAAGGAAGTCCCTTGCGCCGGCCAGCCGCGTGCTGGCCACCGTGACGATGCCGTCGTTGTCGCCGTTTAGCACCGGGTTGTAACCGTGGTCGTCGCCTCGGCCGCCGGAGATGATGCCAAACTCGCACGCAGGCGTGGCCAGCGTCGGCTTGAGTTCAGACCAGCGCTTGCCCAACTGCTGCCCGGCACTGCCGAAGACGGCGATGAAGGCGGGGTTGTCGCCCAGTTTCTCGGCCAGCTCGGCACCCTGGTTTGGCGGCCCCAACATCACGATCCGCCTGATCCGCTTGTCGGGCATCTTGCCTGTAGCCGCGTCAGTCTGGTCGCCCAGGTAGCGGCGAATCACTAAATTGCCCATGCTGTGCCCCACGAAGTTGATCTCCTCGATGCCGTCGAGGTACCGGACTACGCTGTCAAGCGACTTGGCATGGCGGCCGATGTCGTCGAAAAGGCTCGGGTAGGCAACGCACTCGGCCATGTAACCACCCCGGTCGTGGAGGAACTTGGCCATCACTTCGGGTATCGCGCGGGCATCGCCCAGTCCGCCCAGCACCAGCACGGCCTTACCCTTCATCGGCGGCAGGCCTTTCTGCCGTTTGATCTCCTCCAGCTTTGTGCAGCATTGCTCGAAAGTACCGTAGGTATGGCGGCGTTTCTCTCCGTCCAGGAGGCGGCAATGGCCGGTGAACGAGTTGTGCTGGATGCGCCAGCCGAAATAGACCCGATCATCAGCCCAGAAGTATTGCCCACCCAGCGTCTTGAACTGGATGTTGGGCGTCTCGACCTTCGGTGGCTCCACAGCGGGCAGTGGAATGGCCATTGTCAGCAGCAGACAGGCGGTCAGCCCCACGACAAAACGAGAGAAATCCATGTTTGTCTCCCACGGTAAAGGGTTCGTAATGCCATTTTATCCTGCCATCCAGCCCTCGTCGATCAGCATGCCCTAGCAATCTTGAACCGACAGGGATGTCCCCGTTGCCTGGTTATCGACCCTCACGGCAATAGGCACTCTGTTCGTATTTCTTGAAATCGTCGCGAAAACCGGCCGACCAGTTCGGCATCTTCCCTTCCCAACTGTCAATCTGCACAGAGCGGAATATTTTGCCCGTCAACGGGCCGGCGTCCTCGATGAGCGGCGCGCCGGCATGGGCGAAGTGGAAATCCATAGCCACGGAGTCCAACGGGTCAGCTTCCAACCCTGCCCCGGTCGGCGACGACCAGTTGGTCACGTCGCCCGTCATGGTGTAGCCGGTGCGCAGGATGGTCCATTTTCCTTCCGGGACATCCCACTCCAGGGCGCCCTCTGCTGAGCATTTGGCAGTGAGATCGACGATGGATTTCAGGGAAACGGTCGCACCCGCTTCAGCAGGCAGCAGCGGCTTCATCGGCTCTGCGCAAACTTCCTTGATCGGTGTCTTGACCGCATCGCCAAAGGATTCCTGTACGATCTTATACGTCAGTTGCTTCATCCGGTCCGGGCTGGACTTGGTGGAGACATTGGGAAACGCCTGTATGGCGATATCACGATAGAAACGCGTGTCGCCAGGTTGTAGCTTCTCTTTAAAATGTTTGGGCCCGGTGACGACCACTTCAGAACTGACCTGTTTCTTGCAGCCGTGCTCGGGTGCGATCCATGGTCCGCCGGCATTCCAGCCGCTGCACAATATGGCACTTACGCCGAGCCCGAGCCTGTCCGCTTCCTGCACCGTGTGCTTAGGACCGGCGCATCAATAACTGTACTCATCACGCTCCGCGAGATGCATTCCATCTCGCGGAGCGAGATGAGTACGTTCCGAAAACCCGACACTTATTGATTCGCCGGTCCTTAAACAGGGCCCGCCATTCCGGGCTCATATAGTTGGGTCCTTTGCCCCCTGTACGCAGATACTTATCGAGCCGCCAAATGCCGACACAAACCGCCCTCAGATGCGCGCGGCAGGATCCTGGGAGCCAGGATACAGAAGCCCGCCGCCAGCGAAGCGGGCTGGCGGCGGGTCAAAACCAGGGTACATCGGGACTTAAAGGCGTCGGAAATGGCGACAAACTGCGGGAATATAGCGTATCATCGCCGCGCCGTGTTCCCTCGGGATCGCTGCATTCGCAGTCGTTTCCAAGAAATCCACTAGCGGGGGAGACGTGATCTGACCAAGCCCTTGATTATGATGGTGATGCAGGTCTGCGCATGGCCTGACCACAGGCTTTGCCGGAACTGCCCGACCGGAACTAACCCCTTACGGAATTTAACCTTATTGACCGTCGATTGTTGCGAGGCCGCTTGTGCGGGGGTAGAATCAGGTTTTTCCCGAACTTCCAAGCCGCTGGCCCCCCTGACAGAGCCGCCTATCCGAAAAACGGGTAGAACCGCCAGGACTACAGGACCACGTTGCGTTACGGTGAAACAAACAGAAACATTGACGCGTTGGCGACTGAGGATTGCGGTGCGCAACCCAAGATACCGGAGGTTTGGAAACGCGGCAGGAAAGTAAGCAATGGCACGACTTGAGGATCTGACACGCGATACGGCGGTGCGGGGCATCCTACCGGATGGTCTGGTCATCGTCGTTGACGTGAAGTGGATCGGCAATGCCGCCGTCGAGCTTACCTATAAGGACTCCACCGGGCGTCTGGGCAATGAACTGATTTACCGCGACCGAGAAGCTACCCTGGAAGTGGTAACGTCCGGTCGTCCCTGGAGCTTCGACGGCGATGGGCGGATGTTCCGCCTCGTCTCGGAAGCCAAGCGGATCGGGTTGTCCTACCTCTTCGATCCCCTGCTCGCCGTTCACACCTCGTTGGTCGAGCCTTTGCCGCACCAGATCACGGCGGTCTACCAGGAGATGCTGCCCCGTCAGCCGCTCCGATATTTGCTCGCGGATGACCCTGGTAGCGGCAAGACGATTATGACCGGCTTGCTCGCCAAGGAACTTCAGGTTCGCGGCGATGCACATCGCATCATGATCGTCTGCCCCGGCAATCTTGCCGAGCAGTGGCAGGATGAAATGGATCGCCGCTTCCATCTGCCCTTCGACATCATGACGAATGATAAGCTCGAAACGGCGCGAACCGGCAATTGGTTTCAAGAGAACAATATGGTCATCTGCCGACTGGACAAGCTCAGTCGGGACGAAGAGCTTCAGGAGAAATTGAAGCAAAGTGACTGGGATCTGATCGTCTGCGACGAAGCCCACAAGATGTCGGCGTCGTTCTTCGGCGGCGAGGTCAAGGCCACCAAGCGTTACCGCCTGGGCCAGCTACTCGGCAGCGTCACCCGACACTTCTTGCTTCTGACCGCCACGCCGCATAATGGGAAGGAAGAAGATTTCCAGTTGTTCATGGCCCTGCTCGATACCGACCGTTTCGAGGGCAAGTTCCGCGATGGAGTCCATACGGTCGATGCGTCCGACCTGATGCGCCGCTTGGTCAAGGAGAAGCTGCTCAAGTTCGACGGCACGCCGCTTTTCCCCGAGCGGCTTGCCTACACGGTGAATTACGACCTCTCTGACGCCGAAGCTGACCTCTACAAGCAAGTCACCGATTACGTCCGCGAAGAGTTCAACCGCGCTGAGGCGTTGGAAAACGAAGGGCGCAAGGGCACGGTCGGATTCGCCCTGACGATCCTGCAACGTCGGCTCGCGTCATCCCCGGAGGCCATCTACCAGTCGCTACGTCGCCGCCGCGAGCGACTGGAGAAACGACTGCGTGAAGAGCAACTGCTAAGACGTGGCGGCGAGACCCATCTTGCGCCCAGTGCCGGTCTGCCAGTCTACACGCTTGACGATCTGGACGACCTGGATGACGCCCCCGATGCCGAAGTCGAGGAAGCCGAAGAGGTCGTGGTCGATCAGGCGACAGCGGCAAAGACCATCGCGGAACTCCAGGTCGAGATCGGAATGCTGAAGAACCTGGAGGATCTGGCCTACAAGGTTCGACATTCGGGCACCGACCGGAAATGGGATGAGTTGTCGAGACTCCTGCAAAACAACTCCGAGATGTTCGACGCCCACGGTCATCGCCGCAAGCTGGTGATCTTCTCCGAACATCGTGACACGCTGAACTACCTCGTTGATCGCACTGGATCTCTCCTGGGGCGTCCCGAAACGGTTGTCGTAATCCACGGCGGCATGGGGCGGGAAGAACGTCGCAAGGCCCAGGACGCTTTCACCCAGGATAAAGAGGTCGAGATCCTGATCGCCACCGATGCCGCCAGTGAAGGCATCAACCTTCAGCGTGGGCATCTGATGGTCAATTACGACCTTCCCTGGAATCCCAACCGTCTGGAACAGCGGTTCGGGCGCATCCACCGCATCGGTCAGACCGAAGTGTGCCATCTCTGGAATTTGGTTGCCAAAGACACCCGCGAGGGCGAGGTCTACCATCGACTGCTGGAAAAGCTGGAAGAGGAACGTCGCGCCCTCGGGGGCCAGGTCTTCGACATCCTGGGGCGTCTGACTTTCGATAATCGCCCCCTGCGTGAACTTCTCATGGACGCCATCCGCTACGGCGATAAGCCCGAAGTCCGTGCCCGGCTCACCCAAGTAGTCGAACATGCCCTCGATCACGACCATTTGCGAGAACTGCTTGACGACCGCGCCCTGACTTCCGACACGATGGATGTCACTCGCGTCCGGGCAATCCGCGAGGACATGGAGCGTGCCGAAGCTCGTCGGCTCCAACCGCATTACATCGCCGCATTCTTCCTTGAAGCCTTCAAGCTCTTGGGTGGCAGCATCCGTGAGCGCGAACCCAAGCGTTACGAGATCACCAATGTTCCGTCAGTAATCCGTACCCGCGACCGGGCAATTGGTCGTGGCGACCCGGTGATGACCCGCTATGAGCGGATTACTTTCGAGAAAGCGGAGATCAGCGTTCCCGGCAAGCCCTTGGCGGCATTCCTCTGCCCAGGCCACCCGCTGCTGGAGTCCACCATCGATCTGCTGGTCGAGCGGAACCGCGATCTGCTGAAACGGGGTGCGGTGCTGGTCGATGAAACCGACATGGGGCAAGAAGTCCGCACGCTCGTCTATCTGGAACATGCGATCCAAGATGCCCGCATGGATCGGGCGGGCAATCGCCGCGTCGTTTCCAAGCAAATGCAGTTCGTGGAAATCGACAACCAGGGCGACACGACCGCAGCAGGCTATGCCCCATATCGGTTTCATCGACCAGCACCGCACCTCGTTTCAGCAGATCGCGGTTCCGCTCGACTAGCAGATCGATGGTGGACTCCAGCAGCGGATGACCAGGGCAGAGGAATGCCGCCAAGGGCTTGCCGGG
>JANXQG010000207.1 GCA_025356915.1 Planctomycetota bacterium
GAAGGCTCGTTGTCCAACACATAGACCGGCGGCACGGGCACGCCGGAGGCCAGCGACATTTCTTCGATTACATTCAAGAGGCGGCGTTCGGCCAGATCGGTCGTCTGAGGATCGACGAGTCGGCCGCCCATCATTTGCGCAACGACTTCGCCACCGGCCGCCAGTTCGGAGACCTTGTAGAGACTTCCGATCGCGATCACGATGATCGTGCTGAGCGCTACCGCCAGCAGC
This sequence comes from Planctomycetota bacterium, assembly GCA_025356915.1. GTDB lineage: Bacteria > Planctomycetota > Planctomycetia > Pirellulales > Thermoguttaceae > JANXQG01. The sequence continues at coordinate 232 of JANXQG010000207.1, forward strand.
AGCCCAGGATCCCAAAAGGTGGCGACATGCCGGCCATGCGCATTGCTGCCACCACCCTGCGTGATCAGCAGGGCCATTACATAGACCGCCGCGATGATCACCGCCACGGCTAGGGCAAACAGAACGATAAGCCGAACCGTTTGTCGGCGCGCGTGATCTTGACGTTCAAAGAAATCCATCGCCATGTCCCATGACGTTCCGGACGGCCTATCCGCCGAAGGAAACCTTTGGTGCTTCGCGTTGTTCTGCCTGCTCGATCTCGAACAAGCTGGCCGCCTGGAAATTGAACATGCCGGCGATAATGACCGTGGGGAATGTCTCCCGCTGGGTGTTATAGTACATGACCGAATCATTATAGGCCTGCCGGGCGAAGGCCACCTTGTTCTCGGTGGAAGTCAACTCTTCTTGCAGCGCAAGCATATTCTGGTTGGCTTTCAGGTCGGGATACGACTCGGAAAGGGCCATGAAGCGGGTGAGAACGCCGGTCAATTGGCCTTCCGCGCCGCTCAAGGCCGCCATGGTCACCGGATCGCCCGGGTTCTGTGCGGCCTTCTGTCCGGCGGAGGACGCGGCATTGCGGGCATTGATCACGGCCTCCAGCGTTTCCCGCTCGTGCTTCATATAACCCTTGGCGCACTCAACCAGATTGGGAATCAGGTCGTAGCGGCGTTTGAGCTGTACATCGATCTGCGAGAACGCATTCTTAAAGCGGTTCCGGAATGTTACCAACTGGTTGTACATTCCGATGACAACGATTGCCAGGATCAAGAGGATCCCAAAAAACACGCCAAAAACGATTAGAGCGGGCCACATCGAAAGGTCACCTCCACGGTACGACGGGTGTAAATCAAATAACGCAGACAATTGTAGCAGATCAAGAGGGACAATCGAACCACCCCGATAGGGGCAATTTGCCGAATCTGCTCCAATTTCACCGGAAATACCCAGTGATGGTGAACCGAGCCGGCTTTCACGCCACACAAAAACTGGTAAAATCGTCAGTTTCCTAGGTCACTAAAACACTGCTATCCGAGTAGAAAGCTATGACAACTGCCAGAAAACTAGCGAGCGGAGAAACCAAGCCCAAAGCCATCACCATCGGTGTCGTCGGCACGTGCGACCCACGCGTCGATGAGACCTCGCGGCAACGAGCGGGCAATATCGTCAAAACCATCGCCGACCTGGTCGCTGCACAGGTCCGCACACCCGACGGCAAGCCAGTGGATGTCGTCTGGACCCCCGTTCTGGTCGACGGCGAGCCGCAGGCCGACATCGTTGGCCGTCAGTTCCGTGAAGCAGGCGTCGACGCTCTGATCTGTGCCCCGGATACCTGGGCGTTCCCTCAGCTTACGCTCATCAGCATCCTGGCCCACCTGCCGCCGGATGTGCCCGTGAACATCACCTGCGGCAATAGCGGACCCAAGCCAGGCGTGGTTTATGCCCATGCCGTCAATGGTGCCCTGGCGCAAAGCTCCCGGCTGACGCACTTGAACGTCGGTACCTGGCCCGACACGGGCGACGATCCGAAGCCGACCGATTCAACGGTCGCTGCTCTCATCGATTGGGCCTACGCCGCGGTGACCTACGCAGGACTGAAGGGGCGCCGCGTGGTAGTCTTCGGCCACGATTCGATGGGCATGGAAACCGCGCTGACGCACGTCATCCCCACGCGGCAGACGTTCGGCCTGGAAGTCACCCGATTGGACATGAAGCTCCTGGCCGACATGCTTAACAAGGGTGCCTACGATAAAAAGGAAGTTGCAAGCCTGCGCGGCTGGATCGATCTGCATATCGGCAAGCGGTTGGACCTCAGCCAGCCCGGCGGTGAAGAAAAATTCAACCAGTCGCTGGCCCTCTACCTGATCATTCGCGACCTGATGGCCGAAGTGAATGCCGTCGGTGGCGGGTTCATGAATCAGCTTGAATGGGGTAGTGATCGCCGCGGCATTCCCATGCCAATCGCTGACGTGATGGAAAGCCTCTTCAATTCGACGTTTGACCACAACGGCAAGAAGACGGTGATGCCGTTCGCCACCGAGGCCGACACGCAGGGCCTTTTAACGATGCTCTTTTCCACCTGGCTGTCTGGCGGCAATCCACCGTTGTTCATGGACTTCCGCAAAGTCTGGGAGCCGTGGGAAATCCAGGGCTTGGCCAAGAAGCTCGGCATTCCGTTCGGTGCCAACGATCTCTGGGCACAGAAGGGGATCGTCGACGGCAACAACAGCGGTTCGGCCAGTTTTGATTGGGCCAGCAAGCCGGGCGACTCGGTCGAGAAGATCATGTCGGGCATTTCAATGCCTGGAGCCGAACTCTATTACTTCCCCGGCGGCGGCAACAGCGTGACCTTCTTCACGCCCGGCGGCATCGACTGCATCGCTGGCCGCTTGACCTATAGTGCCTTGTCCGGCATGTTCAGCATGTTTTGGGACGAGGCCACCACGGTCGATCTGCCCGAGAAGCTGGCCGACGCCGTGTCGCACACGTCAAACTGGTCTTGGCCACACACATTCATCGTGCCCAAGTATGCCACGATGGGCGAGTACAAGCAGTACGCCCCGGCCAACCATTTCCACGCCACGTGGGGCTTGAGGCCAAGCCGTTTGCAATACTGGATGGACCTTTCCAACGTGCTTTCCGCCACTCCCTGGTCTCAACGGCCGCAGTGGCTCGAAGGCGCCGACCGACCGCAACCGCTGCTCTACCTGCTCAACGGCGGCGAGAACACCGCCAAGATGCTTCGAGCAAGAGGCCGGTAAGTTCACTAGAGTAGTTGAAAGTTAAATCGCGAAACCGCAAGCGTGGCGCACTGGCGCGTTCATCGCTTGCGGTTTCGCGATAATTCGGAGCCACATCGTGATCGCTGGTCACCACCTAATCTGGACGACTTACGGATATTGGCTTCCTAACGATCCTCGCGGAAGCATGTCCTTGGAGATTCGTAATGCGGCAATTGTAGATCTTGGCGAACTGCATTACGGTCGCAAGCGAATTCAACCGACCGGGCGCGTGCTCCGCGAATTTCACGAAGCCGCTCAAACGCTGCTGAAACATTCACTTCTCACTTTCTCCGAAGAAGATGTGGAAGTGATAGCGGCCTCTTTCAACGATGCAATTCGGCAGCACAACTACACGTGCTACGCCTGTGCGGTGATGCCGGATCACGTTCACCTCCTGATCCGCAAGCACCGCGATCAAGCTGAGACCATGATCGAGCATCTACAAGAAGGAAGCCGTAAAGCGGTCCTTAAACTCAGTCGGCGAGAACCGGATCATCCTGTCTGGGGCGGCCCCGGCTGGAAAGTGTACTTAGAAACTCGCGACGACATGGTCCGAACCGCGACGTATATCGAAAAGAATCCGCTCAAGGCTGGACTTCCCTCGCAAAGTTGGCCATTTGTGAAAAAGTACGACGGCTGGCTGCCGGGACAAGTGACGATCGTTCGCAAAACAAAACCGCGACCAAAAGATTCCTAGTCGCTCGCTTGATCCTGCACCTCGCTTGTGGTTTCACGATAATTCGGAGCCACGTCATGGTCGTCAAGAAAACACAGAACCCCGGCCGAATTGGCCGAGGTTCAAAAGAAGTTAGTGGATGAAGGTTGTCACTACGCCACTGCCCGTGAGGAGCGGCACCCGCCACGCCTCACGACAAACAGACCGGGGGATCCTGCATGATTGCCCCTCCATTACTGGGTGATTGGACATCGGCTGTCAACCGTCTAACTTAATGATAACGAAGCCTGGAAAAATTGCAATAGGCAGATTCAAGAAATCTGAGAATTCTAACCGAGGACAGTCCAATAAACCTACCAAAGTTGGGCGAACGCACCCCAGAAAAGATTGTTTCTTGGGTAATATCGGGGGGAAATATAAACCGGCACTATGCACTTTATGCTCGCCTTTCTTCGCGGACGCACCCGATCAGGACGAGGGGAAAGGAAGATAAATCCTGGCTTGACAATTCCATGGCACCTTGCAGATAATATGTATGTGGAAAGAGTCTGAACTGGAACTAGGATCAAGACCATGACCGTCGAGCAACTTCGCAATATGCATCAAGCGCGACCGTTTTGGCCGTTCACGATTCGTCTGGCCGACGGTACTTCGTACAATGTCCCGCACAGCGAGTTTCTTTCGCAATCACCTAGTGGTCGAACGATTATCGTGCATCATTCCGATGATACTTTCAGCGTTATTGACCTGCTACTGGTAACCGAGTTGAAAGTGGCTGGATCGCCGACCGCCGCGCAGCCGTCGTGAAACGTCCGTGAGTCAGGAATGCGCATTCGTCATTCCATCCCAGCATCCTCGCGCACACTGAACTCCAATTTCCAGCGGCTGTTGTTCTTCGTGCTCACGCACCATAGTTCCAACACGCCGAGTTCGGTAATCCGCGAGCGGAACCGCACGGCAGCGTAGTCGTCCTCCGCGCCCTCGGCAGCCGAAAGCGTGGTTTCCAGCGAATCGGTCTCATCCAATTCGTCGAGCGACCAGGAGGAGAGCAATTCGCCGGGCCGGTCGCTTTTGCGAGTGGAAGAACTGAAGAAGCGGAATTGGGCCGGCTCGCCGACAATCAAGCCGATCTCGTCCGACGGCACGTCCGTCTCGGTTCCTTCCTCCATGCCGTTGGGCACGACACACAAAGCCTTGAGCGGCCGTGGAGCACCGGGCACGGCGAGGCCAGCCGTTTCGATGCCGACGTAATACGCCCGGGCTGTCCCGCCGCGGATTCGCAAACCGCCGCGATGCTTGGCCCAGCCGTAATAGGCGGCACCCCGAGCCACCGCATGATCCAGATCGTGGCTCCCTTCGAGCATCCGTGGGGCCCGATTGTCCGCATCATTGGAAAACCATTCACCGAGTACTTCCAGAAGGCGATGCCGCAAGATGTCGGCCTTGAACACGCCGCCGTTGAAAAGCACGTGCGTCGGCCGGACCGGCTGACCCGGTGCCGGACCGTGGGCTTGCAGGAATGCGGCCAAGTGGCGGGTAATGGCTGTGTCGGTTTCATAAGGCAAGCCAAGTTCGCGGAAGCCGGAAGCCATTCGCCGGGCCGGTCGATCACTAACCTTGCAATGCGGGAAGAATCCATCGACCAAGATTTGTCCGACACTCAGCCGATCGACTTCCGTGGTGACGGTACCGCCGATCAGGCGGCTGCCGCGGCCAAGCACGGAGATGGGATATTGATCGCTCGTCGCACCCTCGGCGGCCAGAAGCGATTCCTTTGCGTTACGGCAGGAGTGCCACAAGGCGACCGACTGCCAGGGGTCGAGCTTGGTTCCTTTTTCGGCAAAGCGTCCGGCGACAAAATGGGCCAGGGCCAGATCCATGTTATCGCCACCGACTAGCAGGTGATTTCCCACGGCCATGCGGCGCAGCACCAATTCACCGGAATCGTCGGCCACGGTAACGAGCGTGAGGTCGGTCGTGCCGCCGCCGACATCACAGACCAACAGCGTATCGCCCAGCTTCAAAGCCCGCCGCCAACGGTCGCCGCGATCGGCCAGCCAAGCATAGACGGCCGCCTGCGGCTCTTCAAGCAAGACAAGATCCTGGGGTAACCCGGCTGCCAGCGCAGCCTCGCGAGTCAGCTCGCGGGCACTGGCGTCAAAGGAGGCCGGCACGGTCAATACCACGAGTTGCTCGGCCACGGGGGCTTCTGAATGCAGCTCTTGCCAGGCTGCGACAATATGCTCTAGGTAGCGTTGCGAGGCCGTGACGGGCGAAATTTTGGCCACACTCTCCGCGCCCCAGGGCAGGATCGGCTGATGCCGATCGACGCGGCTATAAGCCAGCCACGACTTTGCCGCGCCAACGGTCCGGTCGGGCACAACGGCACCTTGCCGCCGGGCATATTCGCCCACGGCAAAGTCACGCTGTTTTGTCCAAGGCAAATCGAGTACCCCGCCGCCCGCTTCGTTGGGATTGGCCAAATAAGTGAAGGACGCCAACATGGTCCGCGATTCGACGGTCCCACTGCTGACGAGTTGCGGCAGGGCCAGGAGTTCGACCTGCGGATTCTCGGCGTCTAGCGGCGCATAGGCCAACACGCTGTTCGTCGTGCCTAGATCGAACCCCAGGATGAATTTCGCGGTCTCCTTTTCCCTACTCGTACTCATGCCAACTCCACTTCCACCGGTGCGACGACGCGGGCAGAAAGTTGCGTCCCCGACCATGCCGGCAACCGGACCTCGGCCGCCTCCCAGCCATGATGCACCAGGCGGCCATGAAATGGCGGATCGCCCACCACGTTGCCCGTCAGCCGGAAGCGGCCGGCATCAAAGCCCGCTGGAACATCGGCGGGACTCCCTTCCTCTTGGTTGATCATCGGCTGGATGGCAAAAAGGCGGTCGAGTACTTTGGCACAATCGCGATGCACATCGCGGACAGCGGCCCCGATTTGGGCATCGCTGTAGCTATCCAATGGTTCCTTGATGAAATCGACGAAGCGAGCCTCACGTTGCAGGGTCGCAAGGAGCGTGATTGCCTCGCTGCGTGCCGGTTTTTGCGGCTGTTTCGCAGTCGGCGGTTTCGTTTCGGTCTTGTCTGGAATCTTTGCTTGCGGTTTCTCGGCGGCGATTTTATTCGCTTTCCATTTTCCGAGAACTCTGGCCACCAGCCAGCCGACCACCATCAGCAATAAGACGACGTTAACGATTTCCGAGATGAGCAACAATTGGTCCATGGGTATCAATCCTTTTTTCGAGATATTAGTGGGTCATCGTCGGGCTTGGCGCTTTCTTCGATGATCTTTTCGATCTGTCTCCGCAGCTCATCGCGGGCCCTGACCTGGCTAGCAGGCTCGGCCTTGGGATCGACGGCGATCGGTACGTTCAGCAGGATCGCCAACTGCTGAACTGCGGCCTGGCGAGTCGATTCCTCCGGACGCGAAAGCAGCGCAAGCCAGACCAGCGGATCTTCAATCAGCATCCAAGCCACATGCTCCAGCGTATCTTCGCCGGTCTGCGTGGAGAGCCAGCGGATGATCCGGTGGAGCCTTAACTTTTGTTCGGCGTCGAGCGTACTCATGTTCAGCCGAGTTAAATACCCGAGTACGGCTGGCCCGATGTCG
>JANXQG010000217.1 GCA_025356915.1 Planctomycetota bacterium
ATTGGCGTGAAACCGTCCTTGACGGCCAAGTCACCGTTGGGGGTGCCCGGCAACTCGGCCACGATCACCGTGCAGCCGCTGTCGCGCAAGTTCTGGGCGGAGTTCGCTCGCGGCGCCGGTGTGCCATGCCTGATCGCCGTCGGGGAAGGCTCGACCAAAGAGGCATTCGACATCGGCATGGCGTATGCCAAGGGGATCGGCGGCACGCGGGCCGGCGTGATCGAGACGACGTTTGCTGAAGAGACCGAGACCGACCTGTTCGGCGAGCAGGCCGTGCTTTGCGGCGGCGTGAGCGAACTGATGAAGGCCGGCTTCGAGACGCTCGTGGAGGCCGGTTATCAGCCCGAAATGGCCTATTTCGAGTGCATCCACGAGATGAAATTGATCGTCGATCTGATCTACCAGGGCGGCCTGAACTACATGCGGTATAGCATTTCCAACACGGCTGAATATGGCGACTACACCCGTGGCCCAAGAATCATTACCGCGGAAACCAAGGCGGAGATGAAACGCATTCTGGCCGAGATCCAGGACGGCAGTTTTGCCCGCGAGTGGTTGCTCGAGAATCGAGTCAACGCCCCGTGCTTCAAGGCGATGCGACGCCGCGAGCGGAATCACCTCGTGGAGAAGGTTGGCCGCGGTCTGCGACGGCTGATGTCCTGGATCAACGCCAAGGAAGTTTAGGGATATACTACCCTCACCCCCTGCCCCTCTCCCAAAAGGGAGAGGGGAGTTAAGGTGCCAGACCAATGGCCGCAACGCAGACCAGTCCCCAGCAACAGCAGGAAACTCGTCAATTGTTCGATGCCCTCAATTTGGGTGATCGGATTGAGGTGACGCACGTCGTCGCGATCGGCCCGCGGACGTGGACTACCCTGAGCGTTGGCACGGTCGTGCGCACGGAGCGTGGGCGGCATGGCCTGCACTTTCGTCGTAACTTTGATGACAAGGTGTTCAGTGATTTCATCCTGTTGCGGCGCGATGACGGTGAACTAACCACAGTCGCGCTCGACGAATTTACCACCCTGCGGCGATTATCTACTACCGCATGACCCCCTCTCCGCTGATTTACTTGTTCCAAACGCACCCACGCAGCTTTGAAGACAGCCGCTTCGTTTACCCCGTGGTCAGCCGGCGCGCAGGCGGGGTGTCGATCGGCGTGAACCTTAACCCGGAGAAGTATTGCAACTTCGACTGCGTTTACTGCCAGGTGGACCGCACCGTCCGTGGGGGGCCTGTACTGCGAAGGATCGATTTACCGCAATTGGCTGGCGAACTGGACAATATGGTCGAATTGGCCGTCACTGGCCGGCTGTTCGAGGGCACGCGGTTCTCGACGACACCAGCCGAGTTTCGCCGGCTGAACGATATTGCCCTGAGCGGCGATGGTGAGCCAACCGCCTCACCGATCTTTGATGAAGTGGTGCAACTGTGTGCCGATATTCGCCGCCGCCGTTGTCTCGATCAGGTCAAGCTTGTGCTGATCACCAACGCCACGCTGCTGAAGCGAGAGCGCGTTCGCAAGGGGCTCGAAATCCTGGACGCCAACAACGGTGAGATTTGGGGCAAACTCGACGCCGGCACGGAAGAGTATTACCAGACGATCGACCGCTCCAAAATCAAACTGGCCGAAGTGCTGGAGAACCTTGTGGTCACCGCCCGCGAGCGACCTATTGTGATTCAATCCCTGTTCATGCGGCTTCGCGATGAGCCGCCGCCACTGGCTGAGCAAGAGGCCTATTGCGATCGGCTTTGCGAAATCGTTGCCAGCGGCGGGCAGATTAAATTAGTGCAGATTCACACCATTGCCCGTCGGCCAGCCGAAAGCTTTGCCTCTCCGCTGAAAAATGTCGAAGTCGATGCCCTGGTGGAACTGGTCAGGAAACGCACGGGCCTTGCGGTGGAGGGATACTTTGGCTACGAGTAGCGTTTTCAATCTTTTATCCCTCTTTCGCAAGTTTCCGTAACGCATCAATTCCACGTGCGATCATTTCCTCGGAAGCTGCATACGAAATGCGGAAGTGCGTGTCGCGCCGGCTGAATACATTGCCCGGAATCACCAGCAATTGATATTTTTCAATACCCCGACTAACAAACTCCATGCCCGATCCCCAAGGCAGTCGCGGAAAGAGATAAAAAGCCCCACCGGGCACGGTCAGGTCGTAGAGATCGCGGAGGCCATCAACAAGCATGTCGCGCTTGCGGCGGTAGGCGTCGATGTGAGGCTGGACATCGACATCCAGTGCCGCAGCTCCTGCCCATTGGGCCGGCTGGGGGGCGCAAACGAAGCTATATTGTTGTAGTTTGATCATCTCGCGAATGACGGTTGAAGGTCCATGGGCGAAGCCCAGTCGCCAGCCTGGGATGGCGTAGGTCTTGCTGAAACCATCAACCACAAGCGTCTTTGGATTGTACTTAGCTGGCGAGATGAACGGCCTGTCATAGCAGAAATGGCGATAGATTTCATCGCTCAATAAGACAATATTCCGCTCGGCCGCCAACTGGGCAATGCCGCGTACTTCTTCCTCCGTGGCCACGATCCCCGTTGGATTGGCGGGACTGTTGAAAACGATCATCTTCGTACGTGGCGTGATCGCGGCCGCCACGCGATCCAGATCGATGCGGAAGTCTGGATAGGTGTCGACGTAGACGACCTTTGCTCCGGCCACGGCCGCCAAGGCGTCGTACATCACAAAATACGGGTCGAATACGATCACCTCCTCGCCCGGGTTCAAGAGTACAAGCATCGCCAGCATGATGCCGCCGCTGGTACCGCTCGTGACGAACAACTCGCGATCCAAATGGCCGAACTGCCGATCGACTTCGCCTTGCAGCTTCTCCCGCAGGACAGGCATGCCTTGCGACAGGGCATACCCGTTTTTACGGCTTTCAATCGCGTTGATCGCTGCGCGGCGGATCAGTTCCGGCGTCTCGAAATCGGGCTGGCCGATGGAGAGGTTAATCGGATTGGCAAGCTTCGCGCCTAGGTCAAAAACCTTGCGGATTCCAGAGGCATCGAAAAGACGCGTACGATCAGCGAGCCAGTGTGAGGACATGAATAAGAATCAACGAGGAAGAGGGAAAGGCAAAAGGAGGGTTCTATTTCTAAGCCGCCGACGTTTTAAGTGAACGGTGAACTTCATGAGCGCAGCGGTTGCCAAACCGTAAGCACGCGAGCAATACAGTCGTCCTCAAGAACCTCAAAATGGATCGCGAGCGGCGGCGAATAGAGGATGCGCACACGGCCAGAACGATACTCGCCTAAAAAATGCGCGTCGTCACGTAAAATTGCGTCGATGGCATCGGCCGCCGCAGAAATCTCGGCACGGTTGTCGGCATTAAGCCAAAGCGTTGCTAGATCATTCTCTGCGTCGGGAGACCAAAGGACAGTGAACTTCATTGACCGGCCAAGTCTTTCCAGATCTCGCCCAATGTTTGGCCACCCGGCACCGCTTGACGACGTGCTATTTCTTCAGTGCTAAAGGGCGAGCGTAACGATTCTTCCTTGGCCTGCACCAGCGTGACCGCAGGGTGAAAGTAGCCGAATGTTCGGCCCTGCGCGTCGCGAAGTTCCACCGCTTCGTGAATAACGCTAAGTCGGCCGCTCAACTGGTCATCGACCAAAACTTTCATGGCATGACACCCGATCATAAACTGGAGATTGTAGTGTATTTTCAATTTCAATTATAACCGATCCCCACCCAAAATCCTAGTTATCCACAATTGAAGTAAGCCTTGATCAGCTCACGCATGGTTTTCATCTTTTTGAGGTGTTCCAGCAAATGGGGACTGTAGTCGTGGGCCATGAGATGCTCAGCCAGCATGAGTCCGATGGGATTGTCGATGCGACTTAGCTTGGCTCGAAGAGCGGCCAAGCTGACTTCGGGCAGATTTCGAGAAGGAACCTGGACTGTGATGACTTCACCTTCCGCCAGCGATTTCACGTCCGCGCTGCCCGTGGTATCGATCTGCACACCGGGGGTAAGCTCGACGGGCCAGAACCGCGTTTTCCGTGCCAGGCGGTAGAGTCGCATCTTGCGCCCCATTCTGTGCAAATGCCCGATAACATTCAGAAATGCTGACTTGCGGGAATGGCTCAGATCGCGGATGGTCTCGGCAACGATCACTCCCATCAGCCGCGCGGTGGCTGCTTTATCAAAGGGATTGGGATGATCTCCCAACAGCCACAGTATCTGCTGGCGGCGTTCCTGTAGCCAGCCATCGGCAATGGCTGCGTATTCGGAGCCACGAACTATTGCCGCCAGGTTGTGGCGAGGAACGTAGAAAACCTCCAGCAGCTTGTCCACGACCTTTTCCAGATCAGGGTCTTCTATCGTACGGTCCAACTGGGCCAGAGCGATCGAGCAGAGATCGACACGGAGCGACTGGGCCAAGCCGTCGGATGCTTTTATGTCTTCGTTGAGCGTTTCAATAATCCGATCCAGCACGGCACGTGGCGTTTGAATTTTGGCAGCCAAATGCCCAAAGCCCCGCAAGGCCGCAGCGCGAAGCCAAAGGCCCGCCAGATAGTGCAGCATCTGCCCTTCGCCGTTGCAGATCATGGAACCGATCTTCTTCACGCGAAAGAGTTCTTCAGCGGCCGAGACGTGATCGCCTTCGGAAACTTGGAGACGGAAGCGGATCAAACGCAGTCGGGCAACTTCACCCAGCCGAGAAACAAAATCCGTATCGATCGGAGCCTGTTCTAGCGATTGAAATTCATCGAATTGGAGTTGTCCACGCTCCATGCCTCGATCCAGCGCGTCGAGACTTGCGGCGTTCTGTCGGAGAACCTCTTGGGCGAAATTCAGATGAGCCGGCAAAATCCGCAGAGCCAACATCTGCGGGGCATAAACCAATTTTGTCCAGATGGAGTTTTCATTCTCCGGGATGACAAATTTCTCCGTGGCCTCCTGCCAGGGGCCCAATGCATTCAGACGTGGATCCAAGGCAACCCGGCGATAGACAGCCGAGGATGGAATCAATTCAAGCAGCGACGACAACGACATACCCAGGCTCGTGAAGGCGGTGATACGGAACTCCGATTATGACTAAAATTGTAGTTCGCCCGCGCCGTCACTTGCCCACGACCGAGCCATCGGGAGGCCCCGATCGATTACTACCTTCCATCGCCACCCGCTCCTCGACCAATCGGCCTGGTTTGAAGGTGACCGTAAAACGCTCGCCGACCATGACCTTCTCGCCGGTACGCGGGTTACGGGCTTGCCTGGGCTTCCGCTTCTTCACCTCGAAGACGCCGAAGTTGCGGAGTTCGACGCGGCCCTCTTCCGACAGGACGTTGATGATTGCGTCGAGCGTTTTTTGAACGATCGGCCGTGTTTCTAGTTCGGTACGGCCCAGTTCGTCCGCGATGCGGCGGACAATATTTTTTTTGGTCATGGTGCTGTTCTCACAATAATACTCAAACACGCGCAAAGGAGGACAGGTTCATTTTTTCGGGCTATGCTTTGTTAGGAAAACGGACCAGCCCTGACGTTGCGCCGCAGTTGAACACCTACTTCGTTAAAAATAGGGTGGGACGAGTGGAAAGAGACTCATCTTCGTAGAACGGAATTTATTCCGTTGGCTTGTGTTTTTCGGGTAAACGGAATGGAATTCCGTCCTACGTAAGTTTCTGTTACTTAATAGTAGGGTGGGACGAGTGAAATGAGCCCCACCATGAGGATTTGCTGGAAAAATGGTGGGGCTCGTTTCACTCGCCCCACCTACACTTGCCATTAACCCTTTCCGCAACAGAAACTACTTCGCCATGTCCTTGAGCATCTTCAGTGCCCGCACTTTGACCTTGCTACAGGCGGGCTTGGCCGGACGGTCCATCAACTCGCCGGGCTTAAACGGGTTGGGAACACCCTTTTCGGCCTTTCGGGCCGGAACCTTCTTCTTCTCGATCTTCACGAGGCCGGGGATTGTGATCGCTCCAGCACCCTTGTTGCCGAGGCTCTTCTCAATCTCGGCAGCCAGGGCATCCAGTACGGCGGCCACCTGCGTCTTGGGCAACTCGGTGACGGCGGCGATGTTCGCGAGCAGTTCGGTCTTGGTTAGGGGTTTCTTGGGGGCAGATTCTTTAGCCATGGTTCTTTTCCTGCTTGTGAGGTGTTGGGTAAAATAAATTATCTATCCACGAGGGATTGGGACGATTAGAGCCATTTTGGCGAGAAATACAAGCCCACTACCTGTATTTTATCGATTTTTTATCTTCGGTATCGCTGAACTGGCAACTTCGATCTGGTTTTGTACCTCGTCGACCGTGGCCTCGAGGCGAACCACCCGCTCGGCTAAGTCGCGATCGTGCTCTGTTTCCGCCACGCCCCGCAGGATTGCCGTATGGCCCTGCATCTGAACCTGGACAGGAACCTGCCAATGTAGTGCCGGAAGTGCTTTCAGATGTTCCGTAATCGCCAAACTGACCTTCTGGGAAGGGGCCGCCGATGGCTCAAAACCCAGGGTCAAGGTGGTGCGAACCGGCGGAGTTGTCGAGGTATTGTTGCCGCCGGCACCAAAACCGAAATTCCCGAACCGCCGTCCGCCGAAACCACCCATGCCAGATCCACCACCGCCAAATCCACCCATGCCGAAATTGCCTTGCCCCGACCGTGCGGCACCAGAGGAATTCACTTGGGCCGCGCCAACGAAGTTTCGTCGGGCCGATTGACCTGCATTGGCACCGACAAAGCTGCCAGAGTGCCGCGTTTGCCCCCCCCCTCCGCTCGGATTGATCATGCCAGCCCCCCCCTGACTACTGCCACTGCCCTGACTGCCGCCGCTTTGGCCCATTTTGCCCATGGAGCCGCCCTGGCTCGATCCCCCAAAATTGCTCGAGCTAGCACTGAGTCCACCGCCCATCGTACGGTTACCAAACATACCCGATGAACTCGGCGATTGGGCCGCGACCTTGCCAAGACCACCCAGAAGCAGGGCAAGCATCAGCACCGGCAAGGTTCTTGTCCATCGCATGATCAGGTTTCCTTGGGTTGGCCATGGGATAGGGTCGGTATTCGACCGCACTCTACCTATTATCGTACCATATTTAACCGTCAGTTGCTTCGATCCAAGAGAACCGCAAAGTTTCGGCACTTCCGGTTCTGGACATCCGGTTCTGGGCGCGAAATACGAATAATTGCAGGCTGCTAGCAATGCCCCGCTGGTGCAGGATTATGCTATAACATCGGCCGTACCTGCCCTGCGGCGTTGAAATCGATCCGCAACATACCTGGCCGCTCGCGGAATGGGGAGTGGGTGTCGTTGCCAAAAAACGTGGACCACCACTGGCCTTCTTTGTCCTTGAAAAGCATGTTGTGCCCGCCGTGTGGAACGGCTAGGTAACGCGGACCGTACGGGCCATAGATGCTGTTGGCCTGGGCAATCATACAGTGATAATCGTCCTTGATGAACTCGGCGCAGACCAGGTAATACTGCTTGTTGATCTTCGTCAGGAACGCTCCCTCGAAGCCGACCTGACTATGGTTTGATGGTTTCAAGTGCCGTGGCGGCTCGGCCAAGTCGGTCATCTCGTCGTTCATGCGAGCGATCATCCCGTTCTGCCAGACAAAATACACTTTGCCGTCGCCGTCGGCAAACAACGAGGCGTCGATATTGCCGGTGAGTGGCCCTTTAGGATGCACATCGACGTACGGCCCCTCTGCCTTGCCGCTGGTACTCTTTAACAGCCCCGTGCCACTGAAGTTCATGCACAGAGTGAGCCAGAAAGTGCCCTTGATATAGTGGATCTCGGGAGCCCATAGGGCGCGATTCTCGCCATGTTTCTGCTTCTGCCAAGTTCCGTCGTCGATTTTCCAGACCAGCCCCAGCGGTTCCCAGGTCTTCCGGTCGGCCGACCGCCATACGCGGACCCCTTCGTTGGTCTTCCACCAGGTGGGGTGACCGGTGGTGCCCGTAAGGTAGTAGAGTCCGTCGCCGCCGACACAGATCGAGGTATCGCGTAGGGGATAGTCGAAGAGCGGTTTGAGGGGCGGGAGTTTTGGATTTTCCGGTTCGGCGGCCCACATAGCGGATGCCGTGGCGAGAATCGTAGCGAACGGAATCATTACTCGGATCATGCTTTTGCTCCTTTCGAGCCGGTGTAGCCTGTCGCCCTGACCATCCAACACAGTGCCATTTCGGGCTTCAGATCCTCCCATTGTGACGCCGGTGTGGCCAAAATCAAGGGCTGTCGCCGGTGGGTAGTGGTACCGTTTCGCCGAAATGATTTGTTTGTCAAGGAAAATCGGTCTTGCCCCACCCTTCGTGGTTCAATAATATCCCGCTTATGGGACTGGAATTGATTCCCGACGAGGTTCGTGGCCGGTATCAAATTGAGGAACGGTTGCACGCTTGTTCGATCCTGGAGAGTAATTTCCCGGACGAATGGGCGGACATTCTTGGATGCTTGGATACGTTCGTTCTGAAACGATCCGACGTTCTGACGGCTGGAGGAAACAAGAGCCCGATTCCAAGGCCATGGATGCCTACCTAAATGCTCGGAGCTGGGATGAGCGGTCGTTTGATACTGCGGTTGTGGTGGACGGTGCGGCCGTCGAAACGCCTACCCACAAGATCGACAACTTGAAGAACCGGACAAGGCTTAGTTGACCAAAAAACGCCGCGGATGTCTAGTAGGCGGAAGCACCTCTAATTTCCCATTGCTTCCTGCGAAATGCCACTTACCACCCCTACGTCGAGTATTTCTCGAAAATTGCCCTTGTGCGAACTGCGCTCCATGGTAACAATTTCGCACTAATCGGCGTCTGCTTCTGCTGAAAAACGAAAAGGAATTCGTGGCCTACCGCGCGCTTCTCACGTCCCCGAGATCAGGATGATCGAGCCGGGGGACTTTTTGCGGCGGCCAAATAAGGAAGGATCCTATGCTCTCTCTGCATGCGGCGTTGGTCGCCATGGCGATCACCAGCGGCGGTGCCGGTGAAACCGTGCTCTTGGACTTCTACGCCGATTGGTGTGGGCCCTGCCGTTCGATGAACCCCACCGTCGATCAGATCGCTGCCAAAGGATACCCGGTTCGGCGGGTGAATGTCGATCAGTATCGCGACCTAGCCAAACGCTTCGGAATCAAAAGCATTCCTTGTTTTGTGATGATCGTTAACGGCAAGGAAGCGGGCCGCGTAGTCGGACCGACGGGCATCGGCCGCTTGGAACAACTTTGTAGTCTCGGCCGCGCCACGGCTCCCAGCTCCAACACCATGCTAGCAATGCCAGCACAGACGGCACCAACCTACCGTGGTGGTGTGGCTGGTAATCGCGGACCGAATGTGCCTGTTGTACCGGTCGTCTATACGGCGGTGCCGCAACAAAGTCCGGTCACCGACGCCGCAATGCTCTCCGCCAGTGTTCGGCTGCGCGTGGAAGATCCACAAGGCAACTCGTACGGCAGCGGCACAATCATCGACGCCCGAGCTGGCGGCGAGGCCCTCGTTCTCACCTGCGGACACATGTTCCGTGATTCCAAGGGCACAGGCAAGATTGAAGTTGACGTTTACGGTCTTTCTCCAGCCGTTCGCGTGCCGGGCCGTCTCGTGGCCTATGATCTGGAACGCGACGTCGGACTCGTCGCCTTTCGGCCGCAGGGGCCCGTGATGGTTGCCCGCGTCGCACCGCCAGGCTACACAATCCGTGCCGGCGATGCCGCGACGAGCGTCGGCTGCAATAACGGCGACAATCCCACAGTACAACACAGCCGAGTCAATTCGCTCGATCGTTTTCTCGATCCTTTGGAGCAGCGCGGCGGCAATGCTGGCAGCAGGCCGCATGCACCGTGGAACCTGCAAGTGGCGGGGCAACCGGTTGTCGGCCGAAGCGGCGGCGGACTCTTCTCGACCGATGGCATGGTGATCGGCGTTTGTAACGCGGCCGAGCCGGTCGATCAAGAAGGTTTGTTTGCGGCCCTGGGGTCGATTCACGCCGCGTTGGATCAGCAAGGTCTCGCGTCGCTCTACAAGCAAGGCGTCGCGCCGCCGGCAATGGTGCCTTCCGTCGAAAGCACGCAATCGGCCCTGGTCGCCGTCGATCCGTTTTCCGCAGGTCGTGTTTCACTAGCCTCGGTGAACCAAGTTTTCAGTACCATGCAGCCGCAGAACATTCCACACGAGACTTCCTTGGAAGTGCCGAAACGACCAGCGACGATCCTCGAATGGGACGCCGAAATCGGTTGGCTACACCAGCATCCTTTGCCGTAAGTTGAACCTACTCGTGCTGCCGCCAGATCGTTTCCGGCTGCCCGGCTCTCCCATTGACCAGCCGCGCCAGCACGAACAGCAAATCACTGAGCCGGTTAAGATAGATCAAGATTTCCGGCGACAAACCTGGCACTTCACGCATCAAATGTACCAGCCACCGCTCGGCCCGGCGGCATACGGCCCGGGCGAAATGCAACTCGGCAGCGGCGAAGGTTCCGCCGGGCAATAGGAAGTTCTGCAAAGGCGGGAGTTCCGTGTCGAAATGGTCGATGGCTTCTTCCATGGCCCGAACATCGGCCGTATCAATCCGGCAGCCGGAGTTCGTTTCAGTCCCCAGTCGAGCCACTTCGGCACCAAGATCAAATAGTTGACTTTGGATCCGATTCAGCAGGCGATCGACGTCGTTGGGCACTTTGGCGGACCGGACTAAGCCTAGGGCGGTGTTTAGCTCATCGACGGTTCCGCAGACTTCGGTGATGGTGGCATCTTTGGGTACGCGGCGACCGCCTGGCAGGCTGGTGTCGCCCGCGTCGCCCGTTTTGGTATATATTTTCATTCCCAGTCGAGTACCTCCACCTTGAGCCGCCCGACGACCTGCATGACGGGAAGAAAACTGTTATAGGCCGCCGCGCCGGCCAGGGGGCTGTGGGTCAGTTTGAGATGTCCGCCACCGATGCCGCCTTTGGCCAACGTGCCGTCCAAACCGATCCAGCGGCCTGCGACGTAAACTTCGGTCCACATGTGGTAGCCAAACGTTTGCGATTGGGGCATATAGACCAGTCCGATCGCCACCCGAGCGGGAAGGTTCCTCGCCCGAGCCAGGGCAGCCAGATAGACCGCATGTTCAGTACAGTCGCCTTCTCGGCTTCGTGCAACTTCGGAAGCCGTGGCCAATGCCTGCGAAAAATCCTTCATCGTCACGGCTCGATGCACGTAGGCTTCCAAGGCCACAGCGACCTTCCAGGGGTCGGTTTCCACGCCGGCAGCCTCCTTTGCCTGGGTCACAATCAGCGGATCGTCGCTCTGAATAAAA
>JANXQG010000234.1 GCA_025356915.1 Planctomycetota bacterium
GTACCCCCTAGGGGAGTCGAACCCCTGTTCTCGGACTGAGAATCCGATGTCCTGGGCCACTAGACGAAGGGGGCAAGTTGTTCAAAACAAAGGAGTTGCGTCACTCTTGGCAGTGCTATTTGACCGACTACACTCCATAAACACTCCACACTCATAAGGCATTTGCTTTGAACGACTCCGGAAGGAATGCGCCATAGACGCATTCTTGGTGAATTACCGCATACTTGATGTTTCACTGCATCGTTGTAAATGTAGCGTGCCCCATCTGTTCTTGCAAGTCCCAATCCGATACTCGGCAAAAATTGTACGTCGCGTGAGAGTACATGAAACTGTGAAATTCGTAAAGGTGGGGTATGCTCGCGATCCTCTCGGCATGGCAAATGAATTCCGGCCGCTTTCTGAATTCGAGCCAATGTCCGATCCAAGCCCTTCAGACAACAGTTCCATGGGAGCACCATTGTCTCCCCTGGTTTGCGGGTGACGTATAACTTGGTTAGGAGTCTCGTAATCGGACCGATCTTGTGACGCTGATCCCGCTTTGCCTTGTTGTCGCCGTATCTACTCAGGGCGACCCCGGCCTCTAGCCCGAGTTTACAAGTTATCGAAAAGCGTTCTCGTAACCTATGGTAACGAAAGGGTTTGAGCGCATGCACCGGTTACCCTAAAACGTGTTTTTCTGGCCCTTGGATGGCCAATATCGACAGCAGGCGGTCTTGAAGTTCGTTGGTTTTGCTCAGCACTGTTTGCTGACGGGCCGCGCGCTAGCCACGTTTTCGCGGGTAGACATTGATCACCTCGCGGATTTCCTGTAGTTCCCGTAGTAATCGCTTCACTGAAATGTCGATCCCCGCCTGACGAATGCACCGTAAGAGCAGAACACGCAGCAGCATGGCGATAGTACATTATAGCGGATCTTCCCAACCGGGTACAAGCCGGTTTATAGACGCAACATCTTTCAGCTAAAGATGTTGGCGTTCTGCGGGCAGCTTCTTTTTGGTGTATACCTTGGTGCCGCTGTAGGGCAGCACGCGAGGAATCTCGACGTGGGCTTTTCGATGGCCTGAAGTTTCTCTTGCCGCGTTGCCGCCACTTCTGCGGCCCGTTGTGGATTGCGTCGCAGCACGTAACGCACGCTGTCATCCGCATCCGTTACTTCGGCAAGCTGCTCGTCGAACAACTGCATTTGCAACTGACCAGCCTTGAGCAGTGATTCGATCTGCGGCTTGGTGATTGCCGTGATATAATGGAACTCTCCCTCGGTGGCCTTGAGCAGGTCGCAGGCAGCATGGCTTGCCGCGAGCCGTACGGCAGACAATCGCGAGCCCTGGTCAATGACACGCGCCAGGACTTGCCACAGGGCCTGTTTGGCTTCTTGGGAGTTCCCCAAGGCGTGGTGCAGGCCAAGGCGTTTGGCCACAGCGTCCAAGGTGAACACGGCTCCCACGGAAAGGCCTTGTTTCAAGGTGAGATTCTCGCGAAGGCTGACCAATTGCGTGAGATCACCTTTGTGTTCGAGTGCCAGGCGGATAGCGGCGATTTCGTCCTCGGGACAGCCGGTAAGGTTGGCGATGGTCCGATGCCGCACCTTACCGTGATCGCGATAGGCATGCCGAAGCAGATGGGAGGTGTAGGTCTTGCCATTGACCGTCTTGTGGATAGTGTCAAGTCGCATCGTGTACACATTAGACGCCTAACGATCCGATAATCAATGGCAATTATCATGAATATTCAAAAAGCATTCGTGTATACACATGCAAGGCGAAAAAATGATCATACCCTTGGCCTGTAAGGCTTTACAAGAAAAAGATAAAAGAAGATCCGCTGAAGACCAGGTGCAAGAGGATGTTGGAGAGGGATTGTGGCATGGTTGGCTCCTCAACGTGATTCATGCCCCACCGGGGCAAAAGATTACCCAGGGCGTTGCCCTGGGCTGGTATGCGGACGCCCCTTTGGGGCTTTGGGCAGTGCTGGCTGTCATCGTTGGCGGCAGCAGGGATGGTCGGTTA
>JANXQG010000274.1 GCA_025356915.1 Planctomycetota bacterium
GCACCGGCCATTGCCGCCAGTTCGTGTCATTGAACCCAAAGGTTGCCGGATTGACTTTGCACTGGCCATTGGGCTTGCAAGTCGGCCGAATCGAATACGATTGGGCGAATCCCGGTGTCTGTGGCATCAGACAGATCAGGGCCGCACCAACGACGCTCGAAGCTAGGATCAGGGGTAATGATTTTTTCATGATTGTGTTGGGGGGTAGCCGGAAGCCAACAGCTTCCGTTGAACAGCCTGTGGGTTGTCTGGCAAATACTCCCCTCTCCCGTAAACGGGAGAGGGGCAGGGGGCGAGGGCTTCCTCAATTTCCATTCCGGGTACGGTTGTAGTTGCGGCCCATCGTCTGGAAGCCGCGGATCGTGGAGTTGCTCAGGCCTAGGATGCCTCCGAGGCGTTCCACCGGGGCGGTGACCTTGCCTAATATGTTGCTGAAGGTTACCAATTCGTCCTCGGCCACAAACAGCCGGTCGCCAGGCAAAAGCTGGTAATTTGTCGCCGACTGCGCCCCTTGGGTGATGGCGTCCCATTCGATGGGCAAAATCTGCTGGCAGCCCAAAGTATGTGGTGCTGGCCGGGCAATCCAGATCTTCTTGCTGGAGACCTGCGACAGGCCATTGACTTGGCTAATGGCATCCAGGACCGTCTCGTTACCGGTGATCGGCAGGCGGCGGACGTTGTCGCCCATGCCAGCCCCCTGGGTGATTACGTAGTACACCTTGCTGTTATAGGCCACCACATCGACGGAAAGCTCGGGCGAGTCGAGGTACTGCTTCAAGTGGTTTTGGATGGCGATGCGAGCCTCCGTCACGGTCCTGCCGGCGATGTGTACGACGCCGTACTGGCGCAGATTGATCGTGCCGTCGGGACCGATCAGGTACTGGCCGGTGACCGGTTGTGCCCCGGAGACCCGGGCTAGTTGCACGCTCACGGTTGGCTCGCGGAGCCACTGGCGGAGCCACTTATCCAAGGCCGAGCGGACCTCGTCGATGGTCATGCCGGCCACGCGGACGGAGCCATAGGTAGCACCAAGATTGATCGTGCCTTCGGCTTCGACCATGAAATAGTTGTCGATGGGCTGGTCGGGCAGGGCGTTGGCGCGGATTTGGAGCACATCAAAGACCTCGGCCCGATAGGGTGGCAAGGGGATGAGTTTGAGCATTTCAATCTGGATCACGTCTGGCGGCTCGATGCGGTAAGCCGGCAAGGAAACCTTGTTCATTTCACGAGGCGGCTGAATGGCCTCGGGCACAGGCGGTTCCAGTTTGGGATCGTAGGGATTGATGGTGCGACAACCGGCCAGCAGCAGGGCGAGCCAGCCAACCACGACGGCCGACCTGGAAAAACAAGCGAATTTCGGGTTGCTGAGCATGACCGGTGAACCTGGGAAATGCAGGTTTGGGGTAATTTGGCAAGCTTGTGTGACGAGGAAAGCTAAAGAGTCTCTTTGCTGCCTCACCTGCCGTTAAAGTCTTCCTAAACCATGCAGTCGGAATAATCGGCAAACTCGCGTCGGTTCTTTGGACTGTTTCCAAGAATCGGAAACAGAGCAGCCAAAAAACGAAATAAACCTCGCCCTACGCCTAGGGCGTAAGTGGGGGATCGGAAAGCGGCTTCCAATAATCGTCGTGTAGTTGAGGCACCGACGGATTGATTGCGCTGGGCAAGTACGATTGAACGCTGCCATCGGCGAACAGAACGTTCATTGTGCCGAAGTGGCGAGCGCGACTGCCGCCCCAACCACCCCAGTCCGGCGCATTCCGCATGTAATCGGTAACGGTCGTCAGATCCGGAGATTTAGTGCCGACGACGTCGGCCACAAGCTTGCAGTACTCAACCATCAATATCCTCTGGCTGTCGTTCACAAACCTTCTCACGCGACCGTTGATGCCATAGCTCACCGGATTACAACCGTTGAAAAACCACTTCTGGTTGAGGCCCTCGCGGAACGGATCGAGTAAGTGGCCGCTCTCATCGACCACGACCTTATCTTCAGGGTCATAGAACTTGTACGAGTAGCCGTGGCCGTCGCTCCAGCAAAACGACCCCTGCGTCAGGCCATCGACGTTGGGATCGATGAGAATGGCGATGTCCGCACCGTCGTCCCATGAGCGGGGATCCTGTAGGTCTTCGCAATTGATAACAAAGCTATCCGGACAAACCGCTTTCATATCAATGAAATCATTCCATGGTCGCCCCATCGCCTTGTAGACACTGTAGGCACTGGAGAATTTCGTACGGGCACCGTCTTCCACCAGGCAGATCTTGACCCCATTGTTGTTAACAAAGGTGCCATACTTGCTGATGTCGGCCGCCTGCCCGCCGGATTTATTGAGGTCGTCGGGGCAGTAGTAAAGGTTGCTCTGATTCTCCAGGAAAGGTGAGAGGACCATCGTCCATTGGGGCGCGGGAAAGCCGAGGACCTCCGTGCCATGGGTCTCACAATAGCTCAAATAGGCGATGCCGATCTGCTTCAGATTGTTTGCGCACTGGGCCTTGCGGGCCGCCTCGCGTGCCGCCATGATCGCCGGCATCAACAAGGAGACCAACATGCCGATGATGGCAATGACCACGAGCAACTCGACCAGAGTAAAAGCACGCCGCATAGGATAACGCACGACAAATCCCTCCACTCATTACTGTGACGCCACCCTCTCCGGGCGGCCTACACGATTACAGTCCTGTCTCGAATAGAAACCTTATCTCAATTGGTTGAGTTTTTCCCGGAAGTTTTTTAGGGCCGGTGAAGCCCGCATTTTGTTCCACTCCGCCCGGTAGATTTTGATGGCTTTCAGCCGTTCTTCCGGCGAAGCGTCGGGCCGAAAGCCCACCACCTCGATTTGAAGCATTCGTTGCACGGCCCCAGCGGCCCTTACTCGCACCAAGAGGACCGGGTCGTTCATGGCGTCGAGCAGTAAATCCATGCTGTCAAAATCCCGGTTCAAGGCCAAACCTTGAACTATCGCGGCCTTGACCGCAGGGACATCGGACTCTTGGAAAACGCGGCACATCTCCGGGACGGCAGTGTATTCCATCTGCGCCAGGCAAACTGCGGCCCGCTCCCTATCTTCTGGCTTAGGTGCCTTGAGTGCGGTATCTGCCAACTGCTGCGGAGAAGGCTTACTTGGAGAAGAGATCCACCTCCAGCCATACCACGCCACAACCAAAATCAACAGGATACCTGCAACGGGATATAGTTTACTGGACTGGCTCACTTCAACCTCGACCTACACGAACGATCAGAATAAATATTTATTACCACTGGCCCTCATCAGCCGCAGGCTCACTACCGAGCTTGCTGCCATCGGGAGTCACCAAGATTTGATAAACCGTAACCGTGCTGCTACCGGTGGAAAAATTCACCCCAGCGTCATCTCGCAAGAATGCGTAGTGTCCGTCGCAGAAGATCACGACCGCTCCGCCACTGTGGGCAGAGTTGATATTCGAGGTCATTGTGTTGTTATACTTGCCTGTCTCACTGCCATAGGGCGCGGCAAAAGTCGTTAAGCCCGAATAGGTTACAGGGAAGCCAAAGGTCTGCTTAATCTGGGCCTGGGGGCTAACGTCACCATTGTCGATGTACCAGTAGTGGGCTTTTGACGTTGCGCCTGCTGCGGCAGCGGCGGTGGGAGGCGTGCTGGTGTTTTCGCTCAGCATGAGGGTGTTCGAGATACCGTCCGCACCGGAGATATAATCCAAGGTAAGCGGTGACAACACTGGATTTGCCAGCGGATCTCGCATGACCAACCCGTTGGCACTGTAGGCACTGTAACCGCCTGATGTCCCAGTGTCGGGAGGATCGCTAGGACATATCAGCAGTTTTAAAGTCATAGCCTGCATAGCCGCTTGGCCATTGCTCGAGAAGCCTGCGAAGTTGGGATCCTTAATCTTTAGCCACAGATCGCTGCGGTCCAAATTCGGCAGCAACATAGTCACCCAGGATACCTTTTGAGCACCTACCGTATTTCGCCAACCGGGAAACGACTTGCGCGAACCTTCGTACTGTAGCATGGCGACGCCTAATTCCTTTTGATTGTTGATGCATTGGGTCCGCCGGCCCGCTTCCCTCGCTGCGGAAATTACCGGCATCAGCAATGCCATCAGCATGCCGATGATGGTGATGACCACCAACAACTCGACCAGCGTAAAAGCCGGGCGAACCCGTCCAACTCGACGCTTTCTCTCCTGCCGCTCCATGATCAGACTCCTTCGATTACTAGATTCTCAAAGACCAACAAGCCCGCTGCGTGCAATTGGACAACCAGTGGCGATTTCGCAGGCCCTGCATTAGCCACACCTCCTGCCCACTGGTATTGTCTCCGATTCTTGCTAAAAAATCCAGTGTTTCTCTAATTATTTTCTGGGACTGGAATTCTTTCTCGTTTTCTACGACAATAGACCACAGGGTAGGAGATTTCGCCTGAAAATAAAGGAGTGAGGCCATGGAACGAGAGATTGCAAATTGCAAATTACGCAGGACACGTGAAAACTCGGCTGAACGCGGCATCCACCGATGCTCCCAATTTTCAATTTCCAATCCCTCCCGCCACCCTCTGGGTGGCTTTACCC
>JANXQG010000659.1 GCA_025356915.1 Planctomycetota bacterium
CTTACTGAATGCTTCACATTGCGAAACCGCAAGCGGCTAACTCCTAACTCCTAACTCTTAACTCCTAACTCTTAACTCCTAACTCTTAACTCTTAACTCCTAACTCCTAACTCCTAACTCCTAACTCCTCCTCCCATGAACCGCCGCCGCCTGTTCCAACGCTTTCTCCGCTACGTGAAAATCGACACCACGGCCCGCGTGGATGCGAAGACTTATCCCAGTTCGCCCGGCCAATTGAAGCTAGGCCGATTGTTGGTCCGCGAACTGAAGGCCATGGGCATCGAAGACGCCCAACAGGACAATTTCGGTATTGTCATGGCGACAGTGCCGGCAACGGTCGCCGTGCCTGCCCCGACGATTGCCTTCTGCGCGCACCTGGATACCTCGCCAGAAACAACCGGCAAAGACGTGAAACCACAGGTAATCCGCAACTACCGTGGCGGCGATATCGAACTGCTTGCCAATCCGCGGCAAGTCATCTGCGTTGGTGAGAATCCGGAACTGGAGAAGGCAATCGGTCACACGTTGATAACCACCGACGGCACGACCTTGCTGGGTGCCGACGACAAGGCTGGATTGGCCATTATCATGGAAGCAACCGCATGGCTCATGGAGCATCGGGAAATTGCCCATGGGCCGATCCGCCTCTGTTTTACCTGTGACGAAGAAGTCGGCCGCGGCGTGGAGCATATCGACATCGACAAAATCGGCGCTGTCGCCTGCTACACGGTCGATGGCCACGGCAGCGACGAGATCGACGTGGAGACTTTTTCCGCCGAGACCGCCGAGATCACCCTTCGAGGCGTAAATATTCACCCGTCGATTGCCAAAGGCCGCATGACGAATGCCCTGCGGGTGGCTGCCGATTTTCTCTCGCGATTCCCACGCAATCGATTGGCGCCGGAGGCGACCGATGGGCGCGAGGGGTTCATTCACCCCCTGGAAATCAGCGGCGGGGTCGGCGAGGTGAAAATCCGCTTTCTGCTTCGCGATTTTGAAACAGCTCGGCTGGGAGATCTTGCCCAGGTACTCCGCCAAGCGGCGGATGCGACCCTCCAGGAATTTCCCGAGGCAGGTGTCGATATGGGAGTTACGCGAACTTATCTCAATATGGCCGATGGGCTTGTGCGCGAGCCGCGGGCAGTGAGCTATGCGGAAAATGCCCTTACGCGATTGGGGCGGACTGCCCGAAAAACGATCGTCCGCGGCGGCACGGACGGCTCCCGCTTGACCGAACTTGGGCTTCCCACCCCCAATCTATCCAGCGGTGCCCATTCAATTCACTCCCCTCAAGAGTGGGCCTCTCTGGATGAGATGATGCTATCGGTCGAGTGGTTGGTTTCCCTGGCCGAAACTTGGGCTGCGGAAAAATTAGATGCGCAGTCTGCGGGAAATAGATGAAATAAACTTGACATTTTCCAAGAACCAATCACATTGAATGAACTTCCATTGTCCATCCAACCGACATAAACGGAAAAAGGCCCCTTTGAAGGTGGACCTGTGCAACGACTCTCGATCATCGTGCCCTTAATGGGCAATCTGAAACGGCTAGAAGACACGCTCGTGTCGGTGCTGGAGAACCAGCCCGAGCGAAGCGAGGTGGTTGTTGTTTTGAATGAGCCGTACGACGATCCCTACGAACTGCGAGGCGAAGTCAAGTTTGTCGAGGCGCAGCAGGGCGCCGACTTAGTGGACTGCTTTGCCTGCGGTCTGGCGGCAAGCAATGCGCCGATCGTCCATCTGATTGCCTCAGGCTTCGAGGCCACGCCAGGCTGGGCGGATGCTGCCATGGCTCGGTTTGCCGAAGCGGACGTGGCTGCGGTGGCCCCGGTGGTGGTCGATCGGGACAATCCCGATCGGATACTCTCCGCCGGGCTCCGTTACACAGCGGCTGGCTCGATCCGCCGCATTGCGGCCGGAAAGCGTCTGGCTCGGTTTGCCGCCAACGACCACATTCCATGCGGCCCCGAATTGCCAGTTGCCTTCTATCGCCGCGACGCGCTGGAAATGATCGAGACCTTGCAGCACCACGGTAGTCAGCTAGCGACCGCAACGGATTTGGCCTTGGCCCTACGAGAGGCTGGATATCGCTCGGTTCAGGAGCCGGCCTGTGTCACGACCGCCACGGACGACTTGCTCATTTCTGGCGGAGCGTGGCGGGAAGGCATTGCCACCGAGCGGCTTTTCTGTCGCTGGACGGCGGTTCCCGGTTGGAAACGCTCTTGGGCCGCACATGCCGCGTTGCTGGCCATGGAGTGTGCGCAATTTCCGCTGAGGCCATCGATCCTTGGACGCCTTGCCGGCCGATTCTGGGCCATGCTGGGCTTCGGCGCGCCTCGTCCCGTGGCGATTAGCCCGCAGGTCGCATCGAGCCAAAACGAAGTATTGATTCGTTCGCCCCATTTCAGCGCGGTCGATACCCGCCCGGTGCTTCAGTCACGAGCCGCCGGGTAGGTTTTGGGGGACGCATTCCTCGATGGCAACCGATAACCCCACCACGAGCGATTTGTCAAGTTAATCGAAGTGCCTCGTCGTGTGGCCAAAATATCGCTTAGGACCGGCGAATCAATAACTGTACTCATCTCGCTCCGCGAGATGAGTACGTTCCGAAAACCCGACACTTATTGATTTGCCGGTCCTTATTGCTAGAATTTTTCCGCCACCGGCAGTTCCACTCTAAACTCCGTCATCCCCTCGCACCGCTGCCAGCGGATCGAGCCGCCGTGATCCTCGGCGATCTGCCGGGCGACGAAGAGGCCCAATCCGGTGCCTTCGGGCTTGCCGGTCACAAAAGGCTCGAAAAGCCGCGAGGAAATCTCAACCGATGGACCTGGCCCCGTATCGCGGATGCAGAGCACACAACGGCTTGAGTCGATCGGCTCCAGCGCCACGACGATCCGCGCCGGCAATTGATCATGGCCGCTCGTGGCGTCCACGGCGTTGAGGGCCAAGTTCACGACCAACTGCCTCAATTCCTCTGGGTCGCCCTGCACGCAGAGCGACTCATCCGGCGCGAGGGCCGTTAACACGATGCCGGCGTGAAGACAGGCAGGACGCACCAGGGCACAGACGTCGTCCAACAGGGCGGCCAACGGCACGATCTCATGGACTTGGCTCTTGGGGCGGCTGAGCGTGAGGAACCGCTGCAAGTACGATTCCATCAATCGAAGCTGCCGCAGGGCTACCTCCAGATCCTCGGCGGTGGGCGCCGTACATTGCCGCTGGTGGAGTTCGATGGCCATCCGCCCGCCGGTGGCCGCGTTGCGAAGCTGATGGGCCATGCCCGCTCCGAGTTGCCCCAGGGTACGAAGCTGCTCGCTGCGGCGGACTTCGCGTTCATATTGGCTCAGCCGCTCGGTCATGCGATTGATGGAAACGGCCAGATCGCGAAGCTCGTCGTCCACTTTGCCCACGCCGACCGGTGTGAAGTCGCCTTGGGCAATGCGGGCGGTTTGATCGCCCAGTTGACGGATGGGCCGCACGAAGCGACGGGCTAAGAGCGTGGCAACAATGACCACGGCCAGCACGGCGACCGCGCCGGCCACCAGCGCGGGATAGGCGGCTTGCCACATAGCAGCCGACCAGCGGTCTTGCGAGTAAAGCACCACCAACGAACCGGATACCGTGCCCGGCCCACGCCCCACGATAGCGGTCCGCCCGCTCAAGTAGACGCGGCCGGTCAGTTCCAGGCTTGGCTGCGCGTCCATCTCCCGCGGTTCCGTTTCTCCGGGTTGCTTGCTGCTGGGAAGGCTTACCAACTGCTGCTGGTCCCGTGGAGAGAGCGGTAACGTGTGGGCTAACACTTCTTGATTTGTGTCGAGGAAGACGAACTCGGCCCCGGATAGCCCGCTCATCTGCCGCAACACGGCTTCGGTGAGCGGGAAGCGACCTTCCGTGAGCGTGGAGACGACGCGCCGGAGGCTTT
>JANXQG010000333.1 GCA_025356915.1 Planctomycetota bacterium
AGGTCCGCGCGGGTGACGTCACGCCTTGTGGAAACGCCCCAACGTCTGTAACTGAAGGCTGCCGCTGGCGTTACGAAAACGGATCGCCGATGACAGTGCCATTCGTTCCTGACACCTTTACTGCTCCGTATAATCTCGGGGCGGAAGAGGCTATTCACATAGGCGGCCGTCGAGAGCTTGAAACCGGGCCAAGGCTCCTCGGTGACGGCGCAACCGCCGACGAGGTCGCGGCGCTCGAGCACCAGCACCGAACGGCTGGCACGTGCCAAGTAGGCGGCGGCGACGAGCCCATTGTGCCCGCCGCCGATGACGATGACGTCGTAGGAGTTCATGCGCTTTCTCCCTTGTTTTCAATTGACTTGTTCGACGGCTTCGATCTCGCTTGCTGAAATCGGTGATCGCGCTGCCAAAATATCGGACTGTAGCCGTCGCAATCCGGGCAATGCCGGGCTCGGGGATCGGCCCAGTCGTTCGCCGTCGGGCGGTTCGGCCTGAACATTCTGCCAACTCGGGACCGCCTAACCCTCAGTCCACCATAACTTTCGGTTTGCTTGTGTCCTGCTTCATGGTCGGACGATTGCATTTTGGACACCATTTGAAGTCGCCCACGTCGCGTATTTCGATGAATGCTCCATCTCCGTTCGGGCAACGATAGATCTTGCGTACTTGGCCGGTCGCCGGATCCCAGACCTCGGCGAGGGGTTTCGGCGGTTTGACAACGGGACCGGGAACAGGAGCACCGGCTTGCAAGGCATGTTGGGATGTCCATGTCAGCTTGACCATCTTCTTGCAGTGCGAGCAATACCCCGTCGCTTGCTTAACGAACATCCCACCCCCTAACTGGAACTCCAAGGCATGCTTGCAGTCCTTGTTGTCACATTGCAGGTTAGCAATCTCGCCTGAACGTGCCAAGCTTTGCAGGAGCAGCACCAGAGACAAGGCAACCCAAACCAGTTTTCGTAACTTCACCATGAGATTACCGATCCTTTCACAATCATAAGAGGGCCAAGGGCCCAGAATGTAGCCGTTCAAACCCTGGCGCGCGCCGAGGAGTCCGGTTGAACACTACGGCTGCAATTATAAAACGTCCCTGTGGCAATGTCACGCCCTCCCGCACGAGCTTTCCTGGGTCAAGCTGTTTCAAGCATAACTCTCAGGTTGGAATGGAATTCATAGTTGCTCGCTGTTGCCCGGTCGATCGGGCGTGATTGTGATGCCACTTTTCGAGGTCTTAAGTTGGTAAAGGCGGCCCCGGAATCGCAACTCGGTCAGCGAACCCTCGAACGGACGCGCCATTTGCGGCTCGCCAACAAGCGATGTCCCGTCGATTGAAGGACTGAAACCGAAGAAGGTGTTGATCACAATGTCGGCGAAAGCCCCACCGCTGATACACTCTTTCATGCACCCTTGGCGCATGGCAACGCGCACTGGGGCATCATGCTGTTTCCGATTCGGGCCATAGAACTCGCGGGCCTGCGCGAACGGACCTTCCTTGGTAACTACGGCGGTGCGCCGATAGAAATCGTACGCGCCTTGGGGATCGCCCAATCGCCACATCGTCGCGACGGTCAGGGGAATCCAGCCGTCGTAGGCACCCATTGGGCCGTGGTCAGGCCGATCCGATCGAGCAGCGGCGGCGTCCTGTTGGCTCATCGCTCGCATCCAATCGCGCATGAATAGTTCCCGCTTGACGAAGGCGACCATCTCTGCCCTTTGCGTCGCTGTCAGATCGTTACAAAGGGCGTCGCCAACGTAGATAAAATCCACACAATGCCGCAATTCCACCAGCGAACCGTCCATGTGATAGGCGTTCCAGACGCCCGCGCCGGGCTTGTAGAGGCCGATCGCCGCAGGCAGAATCGCGGCAGACCTGTCCCGCAACTGCTTGGCGCGGGCGGCTTCACCATGCGACGCATGCCATTGGGCGGCTCGGCGCAGCATCCACACGTTCTGCGCATTGAGCGATGGAACGCAGTGGATGTAGGCCGGGGCACATTCAAGGAGGTTTCGGTTCTCGCCGTAATTGGCCAGGTCGTGCGGACCTTTCGACAAGGTCTCGTAGTCCGTGGCAAACGCGTCGAGATGATCCAGGACCGTCTTGCCGTCTTCCAGTTTTTCGTCAAGGAACTTGTGGTCGCCGGTAACACGCAAGTATTCATCGGCGGTCTTGAAGATCGTGAAGGCGTTGAAGGCATAACCGGTGATTGTGTCGTGATGCCGGGCATCATAACCCTTGGTTCCGGTAATGTAGATCACCTCGCCGCTGCGGGCGTTCTGCACCAGCCAGCGGCGAAGCGTGGCTTTCATGCCCGCTGGTTCCAGCAAGGCCCAGGCGGTCGCCTGCATCGAGGCGTCCCAGTAATACTGGGTTCCGTCGCGACGTTCGCCGCTGGTGATGAAGGACCGCGATGATACGGGAAACTGCGTCCGCTCCAGAATCAACATCGTCAGTACGCCCATGTAGTAGTTGCGAGCCAACGCTGGGTCGGTCGTTGCCAACACGGGCATGTTGCCAGAAAAATGGGCATTTCCGGGCGTGAAGGCATCCGCCCATCGTTGTCCCCAGACCCGCTTGCAGTCCGCCATCACAGCATCAAAGTGCCCGGCCCAGTTCGATGCCTGAGCATCGGTGTTTGCCGCCTTTTCCTGCGGGCCATCCCCGGCGACAAATCCGAGTTCTTTCGTGCTGCCCGGCGGTAACTCGACCGTCCATTTCCAACAGACTTCGGTTCCTTCAGCAGCTACGCGGTCCGGCTTGCGTGACGGTCGCACGACCGACACCACGTTGGCACGTTGCGTGCTGTTGGACGCGCCCACTCCATCCGCTTGCAACGAACCAGGTACGCGCAGGGCAACCTCGGCCTTTCGTGCGGCCTGCCCGCTATTGGAGACCATGATCCGACAAAGGACGCCTCGCTGCTCGTTGATCATGCGGGTGTCGGTCTCGACGGCGACGCCGCCGCAATCGGGATTCCTGCGCAGCACGCGGTAGGCGTACCAGCGGGTCTCCGTCGCCGGGTACTTTTGCCCATCGATCCAGAGTTGAACAACCGGATACCCGCGCCGCCAGGGATAAAGCCCTCCCGGATGGCAGAATATCGACGTCAGGTCGCGATCGACCACGAGCATCTGGTTGAAATTGTGAACGGCGGGCGGATTGGCGACATCCTTGATGGGAATCCAGTCACCAGCCATCTCATCCAGCGAAGGAATCGGGAGGGCAACGGCTTCCTGAGCCACGATTAGGAAGATGACCCCAGCGGCAAGGGCCAAAGTGACGTATCGTTGTGTCTTACTCATTTGCAGCGATTCTCTTTGGTGTAAGAACGCGAGCTTCTATCTCGCTTGCTGAAATCGGTGATTCCCCACGGAACTTTTCTGAATGCCTCTGGGGCCTTCTCATCATCGGCGCCAACTGCACGATCAGCACTCCGCAAAGTATCAGGCCACAGCCGGCCATTCCCCGGACGGCAAGGACTTGATGGAGAACCAGG
>JANXQG010000353.1 GCA_025356915.1 Planctomycetota bacterium
CTTTATGCCGTCGCGTTTGGGAAGACATCGACGCCCTGGCCTACATGTATGTCTGGCAGGTGCTGCTGTCGTTTTGATGGCGTCCGTGGCAGGGAATTTATTCCGCTGCACTGCCGGTTGAGGCTCACGCAAAGGCGCAAAGCCGCAAAGACCGGGACAGGATCCCGATGTAATCTTTGCGCCTTCGCGTCTTGGCGTGAGAAATGCGGACTACCCACCGACGAGAGTCACCACACCCGAGTAAACTGCCCGAGGCTGCCCGTCAATTTCAAGCAGCAGTGCCCCATCTGCGGCGATACCGAGACAGCGGCCTTCGATCTGCTTCTCACCCTGGACGATCTGTAATCGCTTGCCGCGCTGCAAACAGAGTTCATGCGTCCGTGCTGCAACACTTTCCGGCGAAAGAGCCAACTCGGCAAACTGCCGCTGGATTTGAGTTAAGATCGCAATCAAAAGTTCCACATGATCGTGCGAGCGACCCGTCACGTCGCGAAGCGTGACAACCCGGGGACGTACTTCCTCCGGCGCATCGGTCACCGTGTTGTTCGTGTTGATGCCGATGCCAATAACGAGCTTGCCATCCGACAGGACCTCAATGAGAATACCGGCCAGTTTGCGGCCGTCGAGCATAACGTCATTGGGCCAGTGAATTCCGATCTCATGGCCCGGCACCCACGAGGCCAATGCCTCGACAACCGCCACTCCGGCCGCCAGCGAAACCAAGCCCGAACGGCGCGGACCGCAAGCGGGTATCCCAACGGCGTCAGGCGACTCCTCTTGGACGGGCTGGAAAACCCATCCTACGCACCCGCCGCAAGCGGGTGTCCCAACAGTACCAGCCAGTTCCGGCCGAATCAGCAGACTGAAAGCCAAACTCCCTGGGCCAGTCCACCAGCGGTTGGAACCTCGCCCGCGACCCGCAGTCTGGCAGTCGGCAAGGATCAGAAGGGGAAGCTTCACTCGCTCGAAAGCTGCGCACTCGATTGCGCGGTCGTTCGTGGAACCGATCGCAGCGTGGTGCTCCATGTCGATAACAAAGGTTTTTTCGAGAATTTTCCTCAAGTTTTGCATTCTCGCCTTGACTGCATGGCCGAACCTTGGTATTCCCTGCCCTGATCGTTCTGCGATCCTACTCTTTTCGGCGCGAAATAGAGACCCCATTATAACGTCGTGGCAAAATGCGACAGGAACCTGGTAGAGCGATTTTCATACACAGCCCGCCAATCTTCGGCCTGCTTGCACTGCTAGCACTCGTTTGGGCAAGCGGATCGGGGATTGCTTCGGGTCAGGCGCAGATCCGGTTTCCCACGCTCGATCCCACCGCCCCGCAACCTGTGGTCACCCCCACTCCGGTAGCCTCTCCCAGCTATCCGGCGGGTACGGACGCGGTGTCCGCACCCCCTGGGACGACGATGACGCCGTTCGGCGCAGCCCCTGCAACCGGTGCGGCACCGACATTGCCTCCAGGCGGATATGCTCCACCCGTCGCTCCCGGAGGCGGCTGGGGTGCTTCCGCCTCGCCAGGTGGGCTGACGTATGGACCGTCCCCGGTAGCCACGCTCAATGGCAACGTGCAGCCGCCACCGCCCAACTGGGACCCTTTTGCGCCGCCAGGCGCCGCTCAGGCGGCCGTGCTTCCGCAAGATCCCGGCTATAACATGCTACAGCCTGGGCCGTTCACCGTGCCGCCCATGCTTGCAACGCCCTACCGCTTCCTGCGTGACGTTTCAATGGACTATCACTGGTTTGCCGGCCACGGCAGTAACCCAAGTCAGTTGGGTATCAACGATATCGACTTCAAAGCCACCTTCGCTCTGCCGATGCCGCTGTTTCAGCAGCCGCAGCAGGATTCGCCGCTTCTGATCACGCC
>JANXQG010000378.1 GCA_025356915.1 Planctomycetota bacterium
TCGGCAACGGCAACGCCGTCTTTCTTCCACTGGTACGTCAGCGGCTGATACCCTCCCGAGACTTCAACGGCAAGCGTATGCCACTCGCCGATGGGTTTCATTGCGGACGCTGGTTGTCCCGTAATCGCGAGGTGTTCTTCAACGAGAAGCTGTGCGCCCCGTTTCGCCGTGCATTTCACGGAGGAGGTCACGGGCTTCAATGACGCATCCGACGTTGTCGTCATGGAAACGGGGACCGTCATGCACAGGATCCGGGGGCGAATCGTACGTATATCCGCCGTAAAGGGTGCCGGGAGTGCCATCCGGATTAATCACCACCACGTCCACCAAGCCTTGAGCATGCGCCGGAGTCGCGCAGGTAATATAGACGGCACCATACCCATTCGAATACACGTGTACGCTGGTGGCATTCGTTCCCCCGAACGTGACCCGCGTGGTTCCCGATGTAATAAAGTTGCCTCCCGAGATGGCTACGCCGGTGCCGCCTGAGGGGGTCCCGCGATTCGGAGAGACCGAAGTGGGAAAAGGTACCACAGCCCCGGAAGACATTGCCTGAAATGACAGGAGTGCCATGAATAGAATCATCGAAAGCCATCGCCCGTTTCTCATTGGAACCTCCCCATCAAAAAGTTAATGCAAAGATCATTTGACGTGCGTTCAAACAGCCTTCGAGCGCACCTTTATGTGAAGACGGCGCGCGATATCACCCGATTTCCTTTCGCGCGGGACAGATTGCGCTCCGCCCTACTTCCCCATTTTAGGATTGCGCCTCTAGAATACTCCTCCGGTCCGTACTGTCAACAATAAGTTCACTCGTCACACCCGCCCCGGCGTGTGTCCGGCTCCTTGATACTGGCCCGTTCGCTTTGAGTCTTTTGTAAGAGAGACACGCGGGCACGGGAAAATTGGAGGTGATTCTGGAAATTCTTTCAAACGTATGGCAAATATTCAGCGTCAATATAGTGTTCTATAAAGAAACAGACGTAATCGAGCAGGGTAAACCGTTTAACATGAAAGGAAACGTATGCTGATCAAATTGTCCATCGACAAGACCGTCAGTGATGCCGCGGCCGCCCTGCAAGCCGCCGTCGAGGCCAATCACTTTGGCGTCATGCAGATTCACAACCTCACAGAGACCATGGTCATTCGCAACGCGGGGATTCACGAGCTTTCCTTCCTGTTGCCGGCCTCGATGGCCGATGCGCGGATCTCCACGCCCATGCTGCGGCGAAAGACGGTCGCGCCTGTCGATCCCAAGGCCGCGGACAGTCCCTTGCGCGTACAGATTGAACTGCAAGGCGACGCAATGAACGATCTGCGGGTGCTGGTCGAGAACGACCGTCTGCTGACGCCCGGCTCGCATTCGGCTCCGCTGCCTAGTTTTGAAGCGGCTGCCGGAGGAATGACCGGCTTCGTGAGGCATCAATATGCCGTGTTGCAAACCACCAACCGCGATGAGTTGGTCGTCGAGCCGCTCCATGGGTTGGAGGCCCTCGGCCGGCAGCAACAGCAGTGGCAGACTTTGAGCGAACTGCTGGGCACCAAACGCTTATACCAAGCCTATCTCCTTCAGCCCGGCACTGTCCAGCAGCGGTTGAGCTTCCACCTGCAAAGGCACGAAGAAGTGGAAACGTCCGGGGCGCGGATCGATCTGGCCCAGACCACGATCGTGGTCGATGCCAACGGCGCCTATCGTGCAAAGGTGGAACTGAGTCTCGATAATTCGTCCGAACAGTTTCTCGATGTGGAACTTCCTGAAGGCGCGACGCTTTGGACTGTGCACGTCGCCGGCGAACCGGTCAAGCCGAACCAGGTGCCGGGTGCCAAGGATGCCCGCCATGTGCTGCTGCCGGTGCGAAAGACGGCCAAAGGGGATCTCAACTACCTCGTCGTGTTGAAGTATGGCGGCAAGATGCCGCCGCTTTCGGTCATGTCCAGCATGCAGTTCCCCTTGGTTCGCAATGTGAAATCGGGGCATGCGTCCGAGTTGGGGCGGCAGGGCAATATCGGCATCGAGCAGAGCCAACTGGAGATTTACGTTCCCAAGTCGCATCAATGGTTCGCCTTCGACGGAACCATGCATCCGACCGCCGACGAAGCCGATCTGAAGGCTGGCCGGCTGGCCGCCTTCAACAAGCAGGGACAGCGGCTCATCGAGGCAACTCACGATAAAGATCCCTTCGCCCGAGTACGGGCCACCGAGAATCTAAAAAACTGGGTCGCCGAGGCCGAAAAGAGCCAGGACGAATCCCGCCGCGTCGGCAATAAGGCCCTGCAAAGCCAGATCAGCGCAAACTCCAGCACGGCCCAGCAGGCCAAAGATCTCCTCAAGTCATCGTCTGGCGGTGAGCAGCAAGGGGACGATACCACGGTCGATAACCGCGAGCGGCTCAACGATCTCTACCAAAAGCAGGATGTCGTCAACGCCAACGGTTCGCTAAATCTCACTGGCAACAATTCCTACACCGGCGGAACGACCGTCAACGCAGGCACGCTTGCCGTCCAGAACTCCACGGATTTCAATGGAAACTGGATTACGCGAAACAACTTCAATAACGACGGCGCGGTGGCTCAGCAGCCCGGCCAAGCCAAGGGACCAGGGGTCGGGGGCACTACGTTGCCAAGTCCGTACTATTTGCAGGACGACGTGCAGTATTCCCCGCCGGGCACAAAATCTGGTTTAGTCAAGCAAGGTGCCGGCGCCCTCACACTTTCCGGAGCCAACACGTACAGCGGTCAGACGGTCGTTAGCGGCGGGGTGCTACAGACCGCCAATCCGAATTTGGCTAACGGTCGGATCACTCTCAACACCACCGAGCAGTTTGGTGGGCAGGGAAACTTTGGCAACGCGAATCCCTTTTCAAATTCCCGTGGCGGCTCTGGCGAAGGCTTAGGCGGTGGCGGAGGCGCACTGGCAGGCAAGGTGCAAGAGCAGTCGCAACCGCAGATGCCCAATGCGCGGTCAGAGTCCTATGGTCGCCGTTCTGGTGCGCGCGACGATCAGAAGCGTGAATTGGGGGAGTATCAGCAAAAGTTGTCGGTGGCCAACAATCCCAATCAGCCCCAGGCACAAGGCGGCGGGCAGCAGGCGAATCAGCCTTCTAGCGGCGTGGTCATGGGCATGTCCACAAGCCCAGCGTCAGCTCCCGTTGTCCCACCCCCCTCCGGTTCTTCGGTGGCTGTTCAGCCTTCTGGAAATACCATGACGGAGAGCGTGCGGGCGCAGGAGTGGAGAGTCGATCCCAGTCGTGCGACGGCTGCACCTGCTGCGCCCACGGCTCCCGCGGGCTTGGCAAGCCTCGATTTTGAATTGCCCACGGACAGGAATCTTTATGAACTCCACCGCTTCACGACCCCGCGCGGTGAGGCCGAGCTAACTGCCCGCACCATCAGTAACAGCATGCTCGCCAAGCTGGGATTGCTTGCCGGCATCGCGACGGCATGCCTGCTGATTTGGGCCGCCTTCTGGCTGGTCCGCCGCGGTGCCCTGGCTTGGTTCCGTCGTCCCGCAGGGGCCGCGCTGCTGGCCATCGCCGGACTGGTAGCACTTTGCGGAGGCATGCTGCCGGTTGTTGGGCAGGTAGCCATCTTGACCGGTATCGGCTTGCTGGTTGCACACTTTTGGAGGCGGCGGATAGAGCGTAACCTGCTTTCCGCACGCTAGATTTCGTAAAGCTAGTGTAGTGTCTCACACAGATTGATATTTACGGCAATCGCTGGAGTCTCGCCTTTAGGCGGCATTTACCGGCTAAAGCCGGGACTCCAACAGATACGGCAATTCGGAGACACTACACTAGGATACCCTGGAGATTGGGGTAAAACCCACCCATTGCCGACCTTGTTGTGGCCGGTCTCTGACC
The DNA here is from genome assembly GCA_025356915.1 of Planctomycetota bacterium. GTDB lineage: Bacteria > Planctomycetota > Planctomycetia > Pirellulales > Thermoguttaceae > JANXQG01. The sequence goes on from JANXQG010000378.1 coordinate 3,861, forward strand.
GAGCCACACTGCCGACAGTAGGTCTCCCACACTCAGGGAGACCTTCGGTCGGGCGTTTCGACGGGGGCAGGAGACCCGCGCCGAACATGAATCGTCTCTATTTAGCAATCGCGCGGGAGCATGAAGACGTTCTCTGACAGTGGCGGAACACCGGTCGGCGGCTGCCGATTGGGACGACGATGGTTCTTTTGGGCAAGCTGCTCCAGGGCAGGAAGTATCTCGGCCAACTGCTCAACGAAAGTTTGTGCCAGCCGCTGGATGCTGCGACGCTTCGCCCGATCGCGGAGTTTGGCCGCCACATGCATCAGGCGTGCCGCCTGCACCCGGGCCAAGCGGGTCGGAGCCGAACACTCCTCCGATTCGACGACAAGTTCCGTAATGGGCACATTCAGCACGGAGGCCCAATGACAAAGGGTACTGATCGAGAGATCGGCCGATTCCTCCTTCATCCGAAGTTCTTGTACCGTGATGCCAAGCCGCTGGGCCAGCACTCGGCGGGACATTTTTTTTGCCCGACGGACCGCCGCCAGACGATGCAAGACGATTCGCGGAGTGGTCGTTCCCAACTCCACAGTATCCTCCTTGCAGAACTCCGGATCAAAATTATCGTTGCCATTCATGGAATATCACCTTGATGTACATCAGCCGTGGAATCAAGAAAGAACGGCAAAATTGGATGAGAAGATTTGGTTGTTAAAACTAAGAGAGAAACATCAATCTCACTCTATTGTGTACGCAACAGCTTCCGTTGTCAAAAATTTTTTCGTCAAAGCCCTTCATTCCGGGGGTGCGACATGTATTCTTGCCAATCCGATGGTGTAAGATGGTTATATGCAGACAGGCGTGGGGGCTGTGACTTTGCTATCTAGCGTAGGATTGGGCCTAAATCCGTTCTGCGCTTGATTCTTCCGACGTAAACTTTTATAATTCACCTCTATCGAGACCTGCCAGCCTCACTATGCATAACCGCCCCATTCCGCTCAATCAGTTGCGAACCGGCCAAAAGGCGCGGATTAGCCGGATTCTCGGCCATCCGGACCATATCCATCGTTTAGAGGAGTTTGGTTTGCTGGGCGGGACTTGTATCGAGATGTTCCGGCCTGGGAATCCTTGCATTATTCGCATGGCCGGCAATAAAATTTGTTTTCGCGCCAATAACGGTTTGAGCATTTCCGTCATACCAATTCCTTGGGACGATTGACGATCTGCCTTTTCAAAACATGCCGACCACCCTCGAGGAAGCGACGCTGACGGTTGCCCTGATCGGCAATCCGAACACGGGTAAATCAACGCTCTTCGGTGCGATGGTAGGTATCCATCAACACGTCGGCAACTATCCGGGCGTTACGGTCGAAAAGAAGACCGGGCACATGGAGCATGAGGGGCGGCGGTTTCAATTGATCGATCTGCCGGGACTTTACAGTCTCGCGGCCCGATCTCGCGACGAAATGGTCGCCGTCGAAGTGCTCTTGCAAAATCGATCCGACATCGGGAATGTCGATGTCGTGCTCTGTATCGTCGATGGCTCAAACCTTGAGCGGCACCTCTACCTCGTTAGCCAGGTCTTGGAATTGGGGCTGCCTACCGTTGTGGCGGTGAACATGCTCGATGTGGCCGCCAGTCGAGGCATCAAACTAGAACTGCGGCATCTGCAAAGCCGTCTTGGCATTGCCGTAGTTCCCATCCAGGCCAATCGCGGCCAAGGACTAGTCGAACTCAAGGCGGCCTTGGTCGAGGCCGTTGGTCGCGGCCAACGGGCCGGTGCCTCGCTCTTTC
>JANXQG010000393.1 GCA_025356915.1 Planctomycetota bacterium
GGCGATAGCAATGCCTGACTCCAAAAATCGCTCGAACATCCACTTCTCGCGAGCCTCGGGTAGCTTGGGCAACGTAGGCGCATACCACACCCAAGGAGTGGGGCGATTGGTGTGGCGGTTCCTCGGCGCGGGAAGAATTACAAAAGCGGTGCGGCCTTCGACTTCAAATACTTCGCCTGGAAGCGGCAAGGCTTTTTGCGGCTTCGGTCGGTCGGCTGCCCCTGCCGCGTCCTGCAAAAGAATCGACGCCAGAGCCAGCAGCGCCGTGGCGGAAGCCAGGTGCAGGGTCTGATGCATTCGTGCTTTTGTTCTCATCGACTTATCTCGTTCGGCTGAGAAAGCATGGATGGCCGGGATGTTCATGATATGCCGATCATAGACAGCAGGTGATCCATTTACTGTACTGGCTCACCAAACCCTGATTGTGAGCGTTCACGGGGTTCTTATCTACTTTCATGGCCACCGGAACCCCACTGCGAGTAGCCTGACAACACTAAGTGTTATTGCGGGACGGGGCTGTGTCAAGCCCCTCCCCAGAAATATCCGAAATTCTCGGTGGGGGATAAAAGGGGTCAGAACTGTTTACCATGTTCGACCACCTTTCGTGGCCGCCCGCGAGGGCGGATTGTTAAGTCGAGTTTGAGTTGTCGGCAAAGATGGTCAACCCACCGCCGTCCTCCATACGGCAAGCCCGTTGCGTTGCTGCGCCGGATGGCCGCCAACTCCGCCTCTTCCGGGTTCTGGTGGACATAGGCCGACCACCGCCGCTGTCGCACGGCCGGATAGGCCGCCAAGGCTTCGTACGGCGTCACCGGATCGAGCAAGCATCGGCTACCCCGTCGCCGTGGCTGGCAAAACTGCTCCAACGATACATGCCCGCGTGTTCGACCAGCCGCGCCCGCAGCGGATTGGCTTCGATGTATCGCAGCACCGTGAGCAAATGATCGTCGTCCTGAATGACAGGGCTCTTGAAGCGCCCCTGCCAGACGTGGCCGCTGCTGCGATGGAAGCGGTGATAGCGCTGGGTGTGCGAAACCAGAAGGCTCTGCACGATCCGGCTCACCGAGCCTTCTCGCGGACGCACCAGCAAGTGGACGTGTTATGCCCATGAGGCAGTAGCCGTACAAGTCGAACGGCTTTCGCTCTTTCAGGTCGGCCAGGGACTTCAAAAAGGCCAGGTAGTCGCTTTCGCTGTTGAAGATCGGCTGGCGGTTGTTGCCACGATTGATAATGTGGTAGACTAGACCGTCGGCAATAGGTCGCAATGGGCGAGGCATGACGGTATCTTAACGCCGGCCTTCCAGGCCAGCAAGAGCAAAACAGTTCTGACCCCTTTTGCCTTCTGAATTTGAATTTGGGTGTGTCCCCGGAATTTGGGAATTTGGCCCTTGCGTAATCGGCAGAATCGATTACAATCATGAATTGGTGCGGCACGAAACCTAGCGGCGCAAAAACCGCAAAACGTGACCGCGCTGAGTATAGCGATAATCGTGCTTGTAGTTTGTACTGTCCGGGACAAGAATTCTCGGAGTGTTTTCGAGACCCGTGAACAGCTACCAATCGCAACTGTACTGTTTTATTCCTTCTGGCCCTCTCCCAAAAGTGAGAGGGAGATTTGCCTTCACCCTGGGAATTCGATCATGAAAGCATCTTTTGCCGTTTTTGCCGCCTTGTCTTGCTTGATTTTCTACGTGGAGACTGCTCGCGCCAAACCATCGCACAGCGCCAATTTGGCGTTGGTGGCGACGGCAACGACGTCGTTCGTTTCCAGCCACGAAACGATCCATGCCCTGAACGACGGTTTTGATCCGCAAAATTCCAACGACAAGCAGCACGGGGCCTACGGCAACTGGCCGATGAAGGGCACGCAATGGGTCGAATATACATGGACTCAGCCGATCCACACCGACAAGATCGATGTTTATTGGTTCGACGATCATCGCGGCGTTCGCCTGCCGCGGGTCTGCCGCCTGAAATACTTCGATGGCAAGCAATATGTGCCGGTCGCCAACGCCAAGGGCTTGGGCCTCAAGGAAAGCACGTTCAACACGACTACCTTCGATGCCGTGCATGCGACGAGGCTTCGCTTGGAAATGGATTCCAGCGGCGAATCGACCGGCATCCTGGAATGGCGGGTCTACGATCGGGGCGATTCGCCGAACTTCCCACCGTTGGTCGTCGCCGGCCTCGATCGGGCCGTCGTGCTGCCGGGCAAAACCTGGCTCAAAGGCAGCATTCGCGGTGCCGGCAAGCCGGAACGTAAACTAACGACAACCTGGAGCAGACATTCCGGGCCGGGAGATATTGTTTTTGAAAACGCAGCCTCTGCCGAAACGACAGCCGCCTTCTCCGCGCCCGGCGACTACGTGCTGACATTCAAGGCGGACGATGGCAAGCTTCACGGCGAAGACACGCTGCACGTCACGGTCGTGCCGCCTCCACCGGCGGAACCTCTCCAGCCGGTCGCAACGAAGCGATACACGGTTACCAGCCCGCTGCTCCGCGAGCGGCTCAAGCAAATCATCATCCATTGGATCCCGCACTGCTACGAAAAACTCTCGGACCCCAATCTGCGCGAGGGGGGGATCGGGAATTTCACGCAGGCAGGAAATAGGCTGGCCGGCCGGCCGTTTGTCGGCCATCGCGGCCCCCCATGGCCTAACGCCTATGTCCATAACACCGTCGAGTCGATGTGCCTGGCGCTGATGTTCGATCCGCAGGGCGATCAGGAAATCATTGCCGCCCAGGCTGAGATCAAGAACAAGCTCGCCGATTGGATTCCCAAAATCGTCAGTGCCCAGGAACCCGATGGTTACTTGCAGACGTTTTATACTCTCAACGGGTTGAAACGATGGACCAACAAAGACGACCACGAAGGCTACACGGCCGGCTACTTTATCGAATCGGCGCTGGCCCATTATCTCATGACCGGCAAGACCGACGATCGCATGTATCGCGCGGCCCGGCGGTTGGCCGATTGCTGGTTCGACCATATTGGCGCGGCTCCGAAGAAGTCGTGGTACGATGGCCACGAGGGACTCGAGCAGGCCCTGGTCCGCCTTGGTAAGTTTGTCGATGCCGAAGAGGGCCCCGGCAAAGGCCGAAAATACATCGAGTTGGCCCGCTTCCTCATGGATTGCCGCCGCAACGGCGAGGAGTATAACCAGAGTCACTTGCCCGTCACCCGGCAGTACGAGGCCGTGGGCCATGCCGTGCGGGCTGCCTATCTCTACTCGGGGATGGCCGGCGTGGCGATGGAGACCGGCAATGTCGATTTGCAGAGTGCGGTTCTGTCGATTTGGGAGAACCTCGTCCATAAGCGTTACTACGTGACCGGCGGCATTGGCAGCGGCGAGACGTCCGAGGGTTTCGGGCCCAACTACTCGCTGCCGAATAACGCCTACTGCGAGTCGTGCGCCAACTGCGGCGCGTTGTTCTTCCAGCACAAGATGAACGCCATCTTTCACCAGGCCCGCTTCGCCGATCTTTATGAAGACACGTTCTACAATGCCATTCTCGGCAACGTCGATTTAGAAGCGAAGAATTTTACTTACACCAACGCTTTAGATTCGAGCGAGAAGCGTTACCCGTGGCACGGCTGCCCTTGCTGCGTGGGCAATATCCCACGGACGCTGCTCATGCTGCCGACGTGGATGTATGCAACCGGCAAGGACTCGCTGTATGTGGATCTTTATGCCGGCAGCAAGGTCACGGTAGACAACTTGGTCGGCACGAAGGTCGAGATCGAGCAAATAACTGATTATCCCTGGAGCGGCAAGGTGGCGATCGTCGTCCGCCCGGCAGCGGAAAAGCGCTTTTCCATTCGTCTGCGGGTGCCCGCACGGGATGTCAGTCGGCTGTACACGAACCGGCCGGCTGTCGAGGGTCTGAAGTCGCTTTCGGTCAACGGTTCTGCGGAGACGGTGAAGCTGGAAAATGGCTATGCAGTGATCGCACGGCGGTGGAAAGCGGGCGACCGGATCGAACTGGAATTGCCGCTTGGGCCCCAACGAGTCAAGGCCGACAAGCGGGTGGCCGCCGATAAAGGACGCGTAGCCTTGCGCTACGGGCCGTTGGTCTATTGCATCGAGAGCGCGGATCAGAACGTCGATCAGGTGTTGCCGCCCGACGCCCCATTGACGACCGAGTGGAGGCCCGACTTGCTGGGCGGCGTGGCGGTGATCCAGAGCAAGTTCGCCGACGGCAAGCCGCTGCTGGCCATTCCCTATTACGCCCGCGCTAATCGCGGCGGCCGGTTTGTCGTATGGATAAGGGATAAGTGACTTTGGAGTGCGGTAATTTCACAACTCCTGGCATAGCCCCTTAATTATGGCTCCTATGCCGCTTGAAAAGGCCCCCTATGTGAGCTGGACCCCAAAATTTGAACCAGTACATTTATGTTGGAATTTGGTTCTAATTTTACCCGATGAGAAGGTTCAGGAGTATGGCCAGGAAGGTGAAGGCAGCAAGGACGGCGGCGGTGGCAAGTGGGCGTGGCGCGCCATTCAAGGCGCGGGTCGCCCTGGCGGCTTGCAAAGGCGACAAGTCGCTGACGGAGTTGGCCGGTCAGTTCGGCGTGCATGCCGCGCAGATCTCGACCTGGAAGCAGCGGTTGTTAGACGGCGCCGCGGACCTGTTCGAGGATCGGCGTCGCAAGCAGCGTGCCGAGGAGAACAATCAGGAGGAACTTTTTGAGCAGATCGGCCGTCTGAAGATGGAGGTCGAGTGGTTGAAAAAAAAATCTGCCCAGCTCGGTTGATGCGCGGCGGACGTGCATCGAGCCGGGGCATGGCGAGTTGAGCCTGCGGCGGCAGTGCGAGCTGCTGGGCCTGGCTCGGGGGAGTTGGTACTACGAGCCGGCCGGCGAGACGGCGGTGAACCTGAAGCTGATGCGACGGATCGACAAGCTGTACCTGAAGCGGCCGTTTTATGGCAGCCGTCGCATCGCCGATGAGTTCGACGTGAACCGCAAGCGCGTG
>JANXQG010000401.1 GCA_025356915.1 Planctomycetota bacterium
TTCCTACTCTACTTATTATCACTGCATCTTTACTCTACTCTTATTGTGTACAGGCTGCAGAGTCTGCAACGCCAAACCCTCCACTTCAAAAAGACACACAAGCATTTGTAGACGCGGTTAATGCCAAAGGTGGCAAGGTCAAGGTGACCGCGCTGGTGGAGAACCAAACCGTCGCAACTGGAGAAGGCGATGCCGGTCAACCGCTCGTGCTGAAGATTCCCAACGCCAAGCTCTGGGCGCCTGACGATCCGTTCCTCTACGACCTGAGCGTCGAGTGCGGTAGTGATGCCGTGAAAAGCTACTTCGGTATGCGCAAGATTGCCATCGGCAAGGACGAAAAGGGCGTCACTCGCATCCTATTCAATGGCAAGTTTGTTTTCCAGGCCGGTTTCCTCGATCAGGGTTACTGGCCCGATGGCATCTTCACCGCGCCGACGGACGACGCGCTCCGCTACGACATCGAGATGACCAAAAAATTTGGCATGAACCTCGCGCGCAAACACGTCAAGGTCGAGCCTGATCGCTGGTACTACTGGTGCGACAAGCTCGGCCTGTTGGTCTGGCAGGATATGCCAAGCGCAGGGCCGGCTCACCGCGACGGCGCCGTCGGCGTGGGTGCCGGCCGGAACCGCCAGACGGGCGAAATGCAAGACGGCAAGGCCACCTCGACCGCAGGTGCCGCACAATTCGAGGCTGAACTCAAGGCCATGGTCGAAGGCCGCTGGAACCATCCGTCGATCATCATGTGGGTCGTCTTCAACGAAGGCTGGGGCCAATACGATACGCCGCGGCTGACCAAGTGGGTCAAGAGCCTCGACCCGTCGCGGCTGGTCAATAACGCCAGCGGTGGGTACGACATTCCGGCGGGCGACATCATGGACGCCCACCTTTATCCTGGCCCCTTCTCGCCCAAGCCCAAGGACGGCCGCGCGGCGGTCTGCGGCGAATTCGGCGGACTTGCCTTGCCCATCCCAGGCCATACTTGGGTCGAGAAGTCCTGGGGATACAGAAAGTTGAGCACCCAAGAGGAGCTAACCAATCGCTACGTGGGGCTGATCAAGAGGGCATATGAACTGAAAGACACCGAGGCCATGAACGCCTTGATCTACACGCAAACCACCGACGTCGAGACCGAGTGCAACGGCCTGATGACTTACGATCGCGAGATCGTCAAGCCAGACCTGCAAAAAGTCTTCGACGCCAATCGCGGCAAGTTTCCCACGGCTCCCTAGCCCGAGGTTATTCTTTGCCATCAATCCACTGACCGGCATCCAATTCGGCGATTCCCCTTTGGACGTCGTCTCGCAATTGCTTTCGCGTCGTCAAGAGGCGTACCCCGTCGGCCACCGCATCCTGGGCCGTCGAGTATTCGCCGGACGTGACTAATGTGTCAACAAATCTCATGGTTTCGGCTGGCAGATCAAGATCCATGTTCCGACTCCGTCAAAGAGATACCACATTCGCAATGCAGACCAATCCAGACACATTTTGAATTTATCCTTTCTGCGTGCCTGCAATAAGTCGATTCCTTCCTGGATCGGGCTTTTTCGCCAAAAAGCTGACACAAAAAGCTGACCTTCTTCCGCTTTCCGTGCCGTGCCGTTACAATGGCTGATTCTTCCTGTTCTAAATGGCTTTGCGTGATTCCAGGAGGTGCCCGAAGTAGGGTGGGCCGAGTGAAACGAGTCCCACAAATGCGGACCGCAACAGAATTGGTGGGGCTCGCTGCGCTCTCCCCGCCCTACAATTGTTCACAGTCCGCACCTTAGAACCAGAAGAGCTTAATAGTTCCAAGGAAAGAATATTTTTTCTCCAAAGGAGTATCAACATGGTGCAGAAATTTACGTTTCTTCTTGTCTTGCCGCTCGCTCTGGCCGCTACCCTCATCGGTTGCGGCGGGGGCACGAACCCGGCGAAGGAAACAAGAAAGGATTCTGCCGCGAAAGATGCGGCGATCGCAAAAGATGCAGGCAACAACGAACCGGCGGCAGGCGCATCCGGGTTGAAGTTGCTCGACGAGGCGGACCGCAAGCTGGCCGAGCAACAGAAGGTTTGTCCCGTCAGCGGCAGTCTGCTGGGATCCATGGACAAGCCGTACAAAATGACCGTCAAAGGCAAGGTACTCTTCCTCTGCTGCGATGGATGCAAGGACGCGGTCGACAAAGATCCCGAGAAGTATCTAAAGATACTTGACGCCTTGTTGGCAAAGAATAAATAGCAAGTAGTGGAGCTAGATATGAAGATCCTCGAAATTCGTTCGCTGGCCATTCCGGACGTCAAGGTTGTCCGCTACGCCCGCTTTCGCGATGATCGCGGTTACTTCACCGAGACCTTTCGCAAAAGCGACTTTTTTGGACACGCCGATTCAGGGTGCTTCCAAGGCATCGAGTTCAAGCAGTGCAACGAGAGCTACTCGCTCTCGGGCGTGGTCCGCGGCCTGCACTTCCAGTGGAATCCAAATCAGGGCAAGCTGGTGCGCACCATTGCCGGCCACATCATCGACCTGGCCCTGGATATCCGTAAGAGGTCGCCCACGTTTGGAAAGATCATTGCATACGACCTGCCGGCGTCGCCCGATGCCGCATTCGCCGACTGGCTCTGGCTGCCGCCCGGCTTCGCCCACTGCGCCTGCATGCTGGAGAAGTCAACGATCGAGTATTTCTGTTCCGCGGAGTGGGCACCGGGAAACGAGACGAGCATCTCACCGCTGGCCACCGATCTCGACTGGTCGGTATGCGATTCCGTGCTCAAGGCCCAGTACTATCGCACGCTGGGATCGGCTATTCTTTCGCCAAAGGATCGCGACGGTTTCTCCTTGGCTGGCTGGTGCAACGACCCGCGTTCAGAGCATTTTGTCTACGGGAAATGCTGAGATAACGCGTCTTTGCTTCCCTGTTACCTCGACAAGAGCCGCTGGAACCAACTGCCGGAGAAAGCGATGACCGCAGCCAGAGACAGGGCTAAACCGCCGGCCCAGGCCAAATAATTTGTCTTCGGCTGGGAATATTGGAAGGCGGGCTGCACGTGCGCATCATGTCGTCTATGCTGCACGGTCCCGGGACGATGCTGCGCCTCGGCGACTGCGGAGTAACGCAAACGTAGCCCTTGTACCGGCAAAGGTTCTTGCTGGGGGTCGAAGACGAACTTCAGACCACAATGGGGACAGATCCCCGCAGTCGAACGGAAGTTCGTCTCAAACACGATCGTTTCCCGGCATAAGCGGCAGCGGATCGCCGTCTTGACCTTTGCCTCAACTCCCCCGGGCTGGGAAACCAGCTTGGCGGACTCGTGGTCGTTCGGTTCGCTGCGCGTCGATGTTTTCATGCCTGGCCTCCGCGAGAAAACTATCTCACATCTACTTCCAGACATCGGCTAAGAGCCCCCTTGTGCGCCCGAAAATCAGGCGCGGCAGCTACAACCCTCTCAACCGCTACCAGCAGACTCTCAAGCGTCGTCCGAGGATGTCTCGCGAATCATGGCTAAGATGGCAGCGCGGACATTGCGAGGCAAGCCGGGCCAGGCGTCGATCACCTGGCCTAGGCCTCCGTCGAGGGTCCGTGCTTGCGGCAAGGAATCCTGCTCCGAGTTCTGCTGGGCGGAGAGCACGTCCGGCGATTCGACCAGAGGTTTGGCGGCAGCGCTCTGCCGAGTTGCGGTAGATGGTACACGCCGCCGCGCACACAGAAAGTCGTCGCTCGCGAGCAGTTCCGAGAGTTCCGTCTTTGCTCGGGGCATGGCAATGCTCGGCACCGCAGCGCGCGCGGTGCCGTCCTTCAATAGCACGCGCAACGACTGCTGCGATTCATTTTTGCCGCCCTGCCCAGCGGCTGACTTATTGCTCCTAATCCCAGGGCTGCTCATCTGCTACTCTCCACGGTTTGAAGTGGTCCGAAGCGTCAGGCGGCTTCCGACTTGCCCTTCATCTCCGACCAGCTTCGCTTGTACTGCAATGCTTCGAGTAATTCAGACAGCGTCAGCGTGCGATTTTCCAGTTCCAGCGGAATCTCCATGCCCGGGTCGCAGACCAGATCGACCGTGCCGTCCTGCCCGATCAGTTCGTCCATTTCCCGCAACAGCCCGTCTTGAACTGCCTGGCGCACCAGGTGACCGCGGGTGGCAGAGACTTCGCCGGCCTTTTCGCCGAGGCTGTCTGCGGCTCGTTTTGCCAAGGCGGGGAGGAATTCGCTGGGAATTTCAATAATTTTCGGAACGTAGATTTTGACTTGCATTGTGGGTTAGCTCCTGCGAAAAATGACCGTCGCCCCCCAATTATGGGAATCGAGAGCCTCCGTCGCACAATCGGGGCATGGGCGCTCACACGTGCTATCGGCAGGGCACGTATGACGATTGCACTGATTTTTCTGTTTTCGCTTAAAATTCAAGAAACACCTTAGGATCCGTCCATGAACCGCTCCATGGTTTCTTCGTAGAACGAGCTTCAGTCTGTTTGAACGTCATAAATTCCGTTTTACAGAGTTTGCGAACAGTTCCTTGCTCAACCCTGCCAAAACGGCAGGCACAAGACCGCTCGATACCCTTACTCCGCCAACCGCAAACCGATTTCGGCAGCCGGTGTTTTTCGCTAGTTCACGCAAAGCAATACTTCACAAGGACTTGCGTTACAGACGCCGGTATTGGCGCGCCACTTGCTTCACCTCACAATGCCAGCGCAGCGATGCGCAAGTTTGGCAGAACTATTGACCCCGTCCGTGATGGTTTTGCGGTCGGTCGAACAAATGATTCATCCTTGTGGAATTGCGGAGGCGACGCATGGCGAAGAAAGACAAAAAAGAAACCTGTTGCTGTGAAGAAAAAGTTCAGCTCCAACCTTTGGGCGACCGGGTTGTGATCGAGCGTGAGGAATCGGAAGCCGTGACGGCCGGCGGCATCGTTCTGCCCGACTCCGCCAAGGACAAGCCGACCCGAGGCACCGTGATCAGCGTTGGCGAAGGAAAGCTCAACAAGGATGGCAAACGAACGGTCCTACAGGTCAAGGCCGGCGATCGCGTCCTCTTTACTTCCTATGCAGGCGAGCAGTTCAAGCTCGGCGACTGCGAACTGCTGTTGATGCGCGAAGACGACATTCTCGCAGTGCTCGGCTAAGACGTCGAACCAGACACAACCAAATCAGAATCCGCGGCGAGAGTCATCGCCCAAGAGACTTGAAGGAGAACTATAGCCATGTCCAAGTTGATTGCATTCGATCAGGAAGCACGTGACGCCCTGCGCCGCGGCGTTTCCAAGCTGGCCCAGGCGGTCCGAGTTACACTCGGCCCCCGGGGACGCAACGTCATCCTCCAGAAGAGCTTTGGCTCGCCGACGGTCACCAAAGACGGTGTCACGGTCGCCAAGGAAATCGACCTGGAAGACGTTTATGAAAATATGGGTGCCCGCATGGTCCGCGAGGTTGCCTCGAAGACCAGCGACAAGGCTGGCGACGGCACGACCACCGCCACCATCCTCGCCGAGGCCCTGTTCAACGAAGGTCTCCGGGCCGTTGTTGCGGGCGTGAATCCCGTGCAACTCAAGTCGGGCATGGAGAAGGCCGTCGCCGACATCACCGACAAGCTCAAGAGCATGTCGATCTCGGTCAAGAACAAGAAGGAAGAGATCGCCCAGGTCGGCACCATCGCCGCCAACAACGATCCCGAAATCGGCAAGCTCCTGGCCGACGCCATGGAGAAGGTCGGCAAGGACGGCGTAATCACCGTCGATGAAGGCAAGAGCCTTGCCACTGAGGTTGAGTGGGTCGAAGGCATGCAGTTCGATCGCGGCTATCTCTCGCCCTACTTCGTCACCGATCCGCAAGCGATGGAAGCGGTACTCGAGGACGCCTACATCCTGATTCACGAGAAGAAGATTTCCAACATCAAGGAACTCGTACCGATCCTTGAGAAGGTGGTCAATTCCGGCAAGCCGCTTTTGATCATTGCCGAAGACGTTGACGGCGAGGCTCTCGCCACGCTGGTCATCAATCGCCTCCGCGGCACGATCAAAGTGGCCGCCATCAAGGCCCCGGGCTATGGAGATCGTCGCAAGGCCATGCTCGAGGACATTGGCATCCTGACCGGCGGTTTTGCCATCTTCGAGAGCCTCGGCAAGAAGCTCGAGAACATTACCCTGGCCGAACTTGGCCGGGCGAAGAAGATCGTCATCGACAAGGACAACACCACGGTCATCGAAGGCGCGGGCAAGAGCGCGGACATCAAGGGCCGCATCGAGCAGATCCGCCGCGAGATCGAGAACACCACCAGCGACTACGATCGCGAGAAGCTGGAAGAGCGCTTGGCCAAGCTGGCGGGCGGTGTGGCCAAGATCAACGTCGGGGCCGCGACCGAGTGTGAGATGAAGGAGAAGAAGGCCCGCGTCGAGGACGCCCTGCACGCCACCCGCGCTGCGGTCGAGGAAGGTATTCTGCCCGGCGGTGGCGTGGCACTGTTGCGTGCCGCAGCCAACGTCAAGCCCATTGGCTTAGTGCAGGAAGAAGAGATCGGCTACAAGATCGTGCTGCGTGCCTGCCGCGCTCCGGTGACCCAGATCGCCGACAATGCCGGCCAGGATGGCGGCATCGTGGCCGAGAAGGTTTCCGAAGGCAAAGGCAATTTTGGCTACAACGCCGCGACGAACGTCTACGAGGATCTCGTCAAGGCCGGCGTGGTCGACCCAACCAAGGTTACTCGCACCGCCTTGCAGAATGCGGCCAGCGTGGCCACCTTGATGTTGACCAGTGACGCTTTGGTGGCCGAAAAGCCCAAAGAAGACAAGGGCGCACCGCCCCAGGGCGGTGGCGAGGACATGTACTAATTCGGTCACCGCTGGCGGCTTTGCCCGGCGAGTGACGCTAATCTTTAATCGAATGACCGCCGGTTCTGTGTAGACAGGACCGGCGGTTTTTTTATGTGGATAGGACGGCCGAAACGGAGGAATTGATCGCCACTGAATTGATCGCCACCCTTGACAACATGCGAGTCGTCGGTGACAATCATTAGGGTAGTGCGGTTTTGGGCACCAAGCATAAGGGACTCGTTGAGGACGCAGAGTACAATGGCCAGTGGCATCTCGCCGGAGAACGAACAATTCATCCAGCACGAACTGGAGTCGGGCATCTATCATGAACGCGGCGCGTTGCTGGATGATGCAGTGAGCCTGCTCAAGCGGTACCGGGATCTTCAACGCGAAATTCAGGCCGGCATCGATTCCGGTCCAAGCATTCCCGCCGGAGAAGTCTATGCGAGGCTTGAAGACAAGGCCCGCAAGCTTGCCGCCAGCCATTCCCCATGAGCGGGCCTTCTTTCTCCCCACTCGCTGCCGAAGATCTGGATGGCATTTTCGAGTACATCGCTCGCGATAAGCCACGAGCCGCAATCGCCTTTGTGGATACGCTCAAAGAGAAGTGCCGCACCTTGGCACGGTTTCCTTTACTGGGGGCATCTCGGGAAGGGTTGATCCCGGGCCTGCGGATGTTTCCCGTGGGGAACTACGTTATTTATTACCGCACAGAGAGCGGCGGTGTTCGCATCGAGCGTGTTCTTCACGGTGCTCGCGACGCGGACTCGCTATTTCGACCTTGATCGCTAACACCGCCGGTCCTGCCTACAGGACTGGCGGTTTTTTATGCGTTCCGCTCCGCAATCAGCGTATCCAACTCCTGCTTCAGCCGGGGCAGAATTTCTTCGTAGGTGAACGATCCAAGCGTTACTTCGCCGCGTTTTAGATTCACATACTTCGGTCCGCACCAAAGACCGAGATCGACCATGTCGGTCTCGCCGGGGCCGTTCACGCGGCAGCCCATCACGGCAATCGAAATCGCATGACTGGCCGCATAACGCGTTGCCTCGCGAACCTTCACCGCCAGATCGACGAAGGCCGAGTTCTCGACCCGTGAACAACTCGGGCAGGAGATGATGTCCAGCCCCTGCGAACCTTCGGTCTGCATGCCGACGAACCGTCCAGCGGCGATGTCGTTAAGAATCTTGCGGCCAGCCAGAATTTCTTGCTCCTTCTCAAAGGCCGGCACGGTGAGCGAGACGCGGATCGTGTCGCCGATGCCCGCGGAAATGAGCTGCTCGAAGGCCCGCTGGGTCTTCAACACGCCCTCGGGCGGCATGCCGGCCTCGGTCACGCCAAGATGCAACGGTACGTCGGGACGCCGGGCGGCGAAAGCCCGATTGGCCTCAACCACCGCTGCGGGATCGGAGTTCTTCAGCGAGACCACGTAACGGGTAAAGCCGAGCTTATCCAGAAGTTCGCAGTGCTCTAGTGCGCTGTCTAGCATCGGATTGATGCGATCTTCCTTGGGATATTTCTCCCGCTGGGCCGGATCGATCGAGCCGCAGTTGACACCCACGCGGATGGCACAATTGTTCTCGCCAGCCACATCGACGAGAAACTTCACCTTATCCTGCCACGGCATGGTCCGTTCGTGATGGAACAAGTGGCCTGGGTTGTAACGGATCTTGTCGACCACGGGCGCAATGTCGGCAGCCAGGCGATAGTTCTCCTGGAGATCGCACGAGAGATTCGCCTTGGTTCGCTGGCGGATCTCGGCCAGGGCCAGGGCATCGGCCTTGGTATCGACTGCCAAGCGAATGATGTCGGCTCCGGCCTGGAGCAGGTGTTCGATCTGGGCGACCGTCGTGCCAACGTCGGCCGTCTTCGTGGCACACATGCTTTGAATAGCAATGGGATTGCCGGCACCGACCGTGAGGGAGCCAATTTGGACAGGGCGAGTGGGATTGCGGGGAGTTTGCGCCATGGAGCGAACTACTTTCCGATGCGGATTTTGATTTCGACCTCTTATTTTACGCGATTGCGTACGGGAGCGTATCCCAATAAGGCCGAGAAAACAGTCTAAGATTCAAACTAGAGAAGAGGCGTGGACTTTGCCGATAAAATGAATATTAACGATTTTCACCAATCAGCACCAGGTTTGGCCGCCACATTGGGCTGGCTTGGCTGGTCGGGCATTCGCCCAAGAAGCGTTGTCGTAAGTGTATTAAATAAAACATGTTACGTTGGTTTACATTGATCGGCTGTCTGCTCGCTTCTGGCTGCGCCATGTTGCCGGAAGTCGTGCATCAACCGACATTGCACAACCCATTCCCCCAGATTTCCAAAGTTGCCGTAGCCACCTTTATCAATGCCAGTTCGGAATCGACACTCGATGGCCGCAAGGTTGCCGAGGCTTATGCTGCCGAACTGGCCGAAGTGCCTGGCTATGTCGTAATTCCCGTTTCACTGGCCGAAACGGCCATTCGTACCTACGGGATCCAGTTGGAAAAGGAAAAAGATGCCAGGCGACTTGCCCAGATTCTAGAAGTTGATGCAGTCGTCGTGGGAGTGGTCACGGAATACTCACCCTACTATCCGCCTCGGATGTCGATGCAAGTCCAGTGGTTCGCGGCCAATCCGAACTTTCATCCCATTCCGGCCGGCTATGGCTTGCCGTGGGGAACGGCGGGCGAGAAGGACATTCCTGGTCCGCTGGTATTCCAATCTGAACTGGCACTGGCGAAAGAACAGCTCAAAACACAAACTCCGCCTTATCAGAAACTACCCCTTAATCCGCCAACTTCCGATGGGTCCGGCGGGACGCATGCACCAGGCTCGCCCCCTGTCGCTCCAGGACGGCCACTGCAAGGCACCACGCCGGGCAGTAAGCGCGATGTTCGCAGTGTGTCGCATGAGGCGGATTCAACCATGTCGGCAAACTCGCCGGAATCTGCCGCGCCGGCCACACCGGCGACTTTATCGCCTAGCGAAACGAGTCCGGGGGTTTTGCCGAGTTGGCCCGACCCTCGCGGATTCGTTCCTCGGCCACCCACCGCATACCCGGTGTCCGGCGCGCCTAGCGACGAGCCGGTGCTGCAATATATGAAGAGTTATCGCGGGAATGACGTTGAGTTCACCACCGCGTTGGAAGATTACTACTACTCCCGCGATGATGCTCGTCTGGGAGGTTGGCAAAGCTATTTGCGGCGCAGCGACGACTTTGTCCGGTTCTGTTGTCACATGCACATCTGGGAGATGCTTAGTGCGCGTGGAGGAGCCGGAGAAACGCGAGTGGTGTGGCGATGGTCTCCTATCCGATAAGAGAACTGGACCCACAACTTTTAGCTCAATTGGAACATTTGCCTGTAAGTGCAGAGATCACTGAGGCAGGAAGCGAGGGAGATCTTTCCTCGGAGCAAGATGGCGCACAGCCGGATCGATATCTATCTGTCATGGG
>JANXQG010000416.1 GCA_025356915.1 Planctomycetota bacterium
GACGGAAAGGTCTATCGCTGGCACGTCTATCGCCGGCACGGAGACGGCGGTAGAAAGGAGGATGACCGTCATCGCGACCAAGCGTGGCACGAATGTCACGCTCGCGTTTCGCAGGCGGTATAATGTTGACGACACCATGAATCGACCTCGCGGACACACTCCGGGCAAGAGTGCCCTCTCATACTACCAGAGCACCCCATTATAATGACGTGGTGCGCGACTTTCCAATACGCACGCAGATTTCTCAGAATGGGGAACTTTTCCCGTCCGTGGTGCGTCTATTGGTTGCGGATACCGCATACCCCCACAAAAAACCCAAAATTCGGCAAGGAACCTACGATGAAAACCCTTTCAGCCACACTTTTTCTCAGCGCGGTCTTGATGGCCCCCCAGATTGCTCCCGCAGATAAGTGGGATTCCCAATGGAAAAAGGTCGACGAGGCCGTGCAGCAGGGCCTGCCAAAGACGGCCATCGAGCAGCTTCAGCCGATCCTCGCCGGAGCGATGGCCGAAAAGAACTACCCCGTCGCCATCAAGGCCATCGGCCGCAAAATTGCCCTGGAAGGGACCATTCAGGGGAACAAGCCGGAAGAAAAAATCATCCGCCTGGATGCCGAAATCGCCAAGGCCCCTGTCGAAATGCAGCCGATGCTGGAGGTCGTTCAGGCCGACTGGTACTGGCAATACTTCCAGCACAACCGCTGGCGGTTCATGCAGCGTTCGGCCACGGCGGCTGCGCCGGGCAAGGATTTTACCACCTGGGATCTGCCGAGGCTCTTTGCCGAGATCGACAAGCATTTTCAAAAGGCATTGGCCGCCGAGGAGCAACTCAAAAAGATCCCCGTGCAGACATTTGACGACCTTTTGAGCAAAGGCACCATGCCCGATAGTTATCGGCCGACGCTCTACGACTTCGTGGCCCATCAGGCATTGGAGTTCTACAATTCCGGTGAACAGGCGGCAACCAAGGCCGAAGACGCTTTTGAGCTTTCGGCCGACAGCCCCATCTTCCGGCCGGTCGGGGAGTTTGCTGCTTGGAAGATCGGGGGCAGTGACAGCGATTCGACCACACTCAAGGCGATCCGGCTTTACCAGCAACTGCTCCGCTTCCATGAGAACGATGCCGACAAATCGGCCCTGCTGGATGCCGACATCGAGCGGCTGACCTTCGGCAACAACAAGGCCGTGGGCGAGGAGAAGGCCACGCTCTACAAAGCCTCTTTGCAGCGTTTCGTGAAGCAATGGGGCGACCATCCGATCTCGGCCATCGCCCGCTTCCGCTGGGCCAGCGTCTTGCAACAAGAAGGCTCCCTGTCCGAGGCCCACGACTTGGCCGAGCAGGGTGCTCAGGCCTTCGCGAACACGCCCGGCGGCAATCTTTGCTACAACCTCATGAAGCAGATCGAGTCAAAGTCGGCCAGCATCACGACGGAACGTGTCTGGAACGAGCCGTCGCCATCGATCCGCGTTACTTATCGCAATCTGACAAAGGTTTACTTTCGGCTAGTCCACGAAAACTGGCTCGCAAAATTCAAGGGTGGTCAATACCGGGGTGAATATCTCGACGACGCCCGGCGAAAGGCCCTCCTGGCCGCGAAGCCCGATCTGGCCTGGTCGGCCGACCTGCCGGCCACCGAAGACTACCAGCAGCGGGTCGAGGATATTCCCGCACCGAAGGATCTGAAGTCCGGCTCCTATTACCTGCTGGCCAGCCACGATCCAAGTTTCAGTGCATCGAACAATGTGGTTTCTTACACGGACCTCTGGGTGAGCAAGCTGGCCCTGATTGTCCGGCAGCAAAGCACGGACGGTCATTTCGGAGGTTTTGTGCTCGATGCGGCCTCCGGCGAGCCGATCGAAGGGGCCGAAGTACAGAACTACGCCTGGGATTGGAACGGCCACTTCACCACCGGTGCAAAAACCAAGACCGACCGTAACGGTCAGTTCTCGCTTGTGGGCATTGCCAACCACAATAACCTGCTCTACGTCACCCACGCGGGCCAGGAACTTGCCACGGCCAACAACCTCTATCCCAATGCCAACAACTTCCGGCAGATTCCGCAAAAGCAGGTCATCTTCTTCACCGACCGATCACTCTACCGCCCCGGCCAAACGATCTATTACAAAGGGATCGCCATTCTAGTCGATCAAGAAAACGACAACTACAAGGTCGTGCCGAACGAGAAGGTCAATGTCGTTTTCACCGACGTCAACGGCAAGGAAATCGCCCGGCAGACGCCCGGCACGAACGACTACGGTTCCTTCAGCGGTAATTTTACCGCCCCGCGAGACCGGCTGATGGGGCGGATGATGATTAGCTCGGCCGGCATGGGCAATACTTGGGTGAGTGTTGAAGAATACAAACGCCCAAAATTCCAGGTCACGCTCGATGCGCCAAAGACCGCCGCCCGACTCGGCGGCGAGGTCCAGCTTGAAGGCAAGGCGATTGCCTACACCGGCGCGGCGGTTGGCGGGGCAAAAATTCGCTATCGCGTTGTGCGTCAGGTCCGCTATCCCGACTGGTGGTATTGGTGCTTTGCTTGGCGGATGCCGCAATCAGGCTCGCAGGAGATCACCCACGGCACGGCCGAAACTCAGGCCGACGGCTCGTTCAAGATTCAGTTCATCGCTAAGCCGGATCTTTCGATCGCCGAGAAAGACGAGCCGATCTTTCAGTACGAAGTCTTCGCCGACGTAACCGATACCAACGGCGAAACCCGTTCTTCGCAGCGCATGGTACAGGCTGGCTACACGGCCCTGCGGGCCTCGCTCAGCGCGGGCGATTGGCTTACGTCCGGCAAAGCGGTCGAGATCGCGCTGGTCACGACCACGCTCGACGGCGAGCCGCAAAAGGCCGAAGGCGCACTGAAGATCTATCGCCTCAAGCAGCCGGAAAAGGTCGTACGACCTGATATTCTAGGCGTGCGGCCGATTTATCAACCGAGGCTTCGCGGCATGGTGAGACCCGCAAAAACTTTGAAACCGCAAGCGAATCCGCAAGCGCAAGCACCGGATGCGACCAATCCGAATACCTGGGAACTAGGTGAACTCGTCGCCGAACAGGGCCTCACGACCGACGCTACAGGCCGCACAAGCTGGTCGACCAAACTCGATGCCGGGGCCTATCGCGCCAAGTTTGAAACACAGGACCGATTTGGCAAGAAGATCGTTGCCCTACTCCCCTTGAGTATCCTTGCCCCCGAGGCCAAGGCATTCCCCATCAAGATCCCGAACCTCGTGGCCGGACCGAAATGGTCGCTGGAGCCGGGTGATGAATTCATGGCCCTTTGGGGAAGCGGTTACGATCGTGCCAGGGCGTTCATCGAGATCGAACATCGCGGCAAGCTGCTGCAAAGCTTCTGGACCGAATCGGGGGCTACCCAGCAGCCCGTCAAGCAGGCGGTGACAGAGGCCATGCGAGGCGGTTTCACGCTCCGCGTGACGATGGTCCGCGAGAACCGCGGCTATCTCGAATCCCGCCATGTTGATGTGCCTTGGACCAACAAGAATCTGACCGTGAAATGGGAACATTTCGTCTCCAAGCTGGAACCGGGGCAGAAGGAAACCTGGACTGCCGTGATCAGCGGCCCCGACGCCAAGAAAGCGGTGGCCGAAATGGTTGCCGCGCTCTACGACCAGTCGCTGGACGCCTATCTGCCGCACAACTGGCAGTCCGGTTTCGGCGTCTTCCGTCAGGACTGGAGCCGCATAAGCTACCAGTTCGAGAATATGGCTAAGTACCTCAACCAGCTCCAAGGCGGCTGGCCCTTGGACCAGAGAAATGTGCAAATTACCTATCGTTCGCTGCCATCGAGTATCACCGTCGATCTCTGGGGCTACGGTTACTTTGGCGGTCGCATGGAGAATAAAAACGGTGCGATGATGTTGCGCGGCGCAGCGATGGCTCCCATGGCTGCCTCTGCCCCGATGCGACAGGGCCAGGCGATGGATGAGGCCGCAAAGGCCGATTCCGCCCCGGCAGATTCAGATCGCCTCGGAATGGCTGCCAATGCCATGGCGGACGGGAAACCGGCAGAAAAACGAGAACGCGAGCAGCAGGACAAGCAGGGAGGCGAGGGCAAAGGCGGCGGAGGCCAGCCCGGACCGGGGCCTGATTTAAGCCAGGTCGCGGCACGCAAGAACCTCAACGAAACGGCCTTCTTCTTTCCCCATCTACTCTCCGATTCCGAAGGCAAGGTGAAACTCGAATTCACCATGCCCGAGGCTTTGACCAAGTGGAAACTTCTCGGTTTTGCCCATGACGCCGAGTTGCGCGGCGGCCTGCTGACCGATCAGGCGGTCACCGCCAAGGATCTCATGGTCCAACCGAATCCGCCGCGGTTCTTGCGCGAAGGGGACGAATTGGAATTCACCGTCAAGGTCACCAACCAATCGGCGACCCGGCAGAACGGCACGGTGCGGTTAAGCTTTGCCAACGCCCGCACCGCAAAATCGATCGATGCCTACCTCGGCAACACGACGACCGATCAGAGCTTCGAGTTGGCAGCCAAGGAGTCGCGCAGCTTCTCGTGGAAGCTGACGATTCCCGATTCGTCGTCCGGCGGGGCAATCAGCTACAAGGCCGTCGGCTCGACCGGCCGCATCTCCGACGGTGAGGAGGGCCTGCTGCCGGTGCTGGTCCGCCGCACGCTCGTCACTGAATCGTTGCCGCTGCCGATCCGCGGCCCGCAAACGAAGAGCTTTAAGTTTGAACGACTGCTGAAATCGGGCGAATCGAAGACCTTGCAGAGCCAGAGCCTAACGGTGCAAATGGTCTCGAACCCTTCGTGGTACGCGGTCATGGCCTTGCCCTACCTCATGGAATACCCCCACGAGTGCTACGAGCAGACGTTCAATCGCCTCTATGCCAACGCATTGGCCCGGCACATCGCCAACAGCGATCCGAAAATCCATCGCGTCTTCGAGCAGTGGCGCGGCACGCCCGCTCTGGATAGCCCGCTGGAGAAG
>JANXQG010000425.1 GCA_025356915.1 Planctomycetota bacterium
GGGTGGGCAGAAAGCGTTGTGGCTGATCGGCCCCCAGCCGCGTATCGCCGACCAAGTCAGGGTGTTGAGCGATCCAGAGCGAGCGTTCGGGCGGAAACTCGTTCCAGCAGTGCGGGCAGGTCACGGAGGACCGGATCGGCAATACCAGTTGCGATGGGTTTGATGTAGATAACATGAGACTCGCACCTTCTAAATAGCACCGTCAAGACCACTCGGTTGATTAGTTGCGGATTTTCTTGGTTGGCAATCGCTGGCCTGCTGCGTGAGGCTTAAGAATGTGGTGGGTTTCTTCCGGGAGATTGGATCGGCGACACCTGGTTTGGCGTCGCCGGCAGAGTCCTCCGTTGGGATTACGGCCTCCCCGGCTCGAAGATAGGCCCGATCCTCGTCGCTCAATTGCGACTCATCCACCGTGATCGTTTTTCCGCCTGACTTCCGCAGGGTTACTTTGCCATTCTCCAATTTCACTAAATCCGCTTCAACCTGAGATTTGCCATCGCGACTTTTCCAAGTTCTCGCAAAGGCCGCACTCGCCGCCAACAGGACAAGGACCGACAAGAACACGCATCCCAAACAGACCATCTGCCGTACAAACCGCGTCTGACCTCGCCACATAGGATTTTCCTCCATCCAAAAAGACGTTTCATTTCATCCGCCAAGGCACGACCGAATAAAGCAAACTCTCCAAAAGTGAAAAAAGCCAGTTAAATTTGACAATAACACCACCCGCTGGGGTAAATGACATCCGTATATTATCATGGCATGTCAGAAAAGGCAATCCCCACCAATGGAGTCATATTCTAGCGGCGGCCGGGAGACTTCTGGTGCGGGCGTCTCGCCTGCATAGGCAGCCGGGACGGCCGCACCACAAAACGCGGAGTTCATGTCCCTTGATGTGGCCGGTCTCCGACCGAGACACGCTGCCGACCGAAGGTCTCCACTTTACCGGGAGACCTTCGGTCGAACGTTTCGGCGGGGTCTGGAGACCCTCGCCGAACTCGGGCGCAACAGTAGTGTGGGCTTTAGCCCGCCTCCTCCAAAAAAGCCTGCAAGGGCGGACTAAAGTCCACCCTACAATTATCATCCCCTCTCCCAAAGGGCGATAGAAGTTGCCTCAAAGCTCTTGGCCGATCCTGTTCGGGCCTGGGTTCCCGGGGTTCCAATCGGGCTGCTCACCCGGCTGGAGCGCGGGACGGCCGGGGCGAGGCAGCGACGGTTTTGGTGGGGGTGGGGGCGAATTGAGCAATGCGGTCGGCGAAGGAACGTCGGCTGCGGGCAGTTCTGGTTTCGATAACTGCCTGCGCGGACGGGCTGCGGCAGCAGAAGCGGGCCGGGGGATTTCCATCGGCGGAGTGGCGTAGATCGGCTTGTAAATGTAGCTGGCCGGACCGGTCCATATCTTGACATGACCAATCGGCTGGCGCACGTAGCTGTAGTACGGCGTCCCCCAAATGTCGTTCGGAACCCGCGGCCAAGGCTGAAATACGGGCACCGGAGCGGCATAGGAACCGCTACGGTCATTCGATGCCATCGGTGCTCGAACACCTCCGGGAGCCGGCGTGCCGCCGTAATAAACGGGGCCGGCGTCGATTGGCGGGTAGGCATAAACATCGGCCAGCGTGCGACCGGTGTAAGTCTTGGGCACGATCGGTCCATGGGATTCGGGACCCACGGGCCGATATTTGTCCTGCGGGTCGGCCCAGGTGTTTTGCAGCATGATCTGTTCCTCGATCATTAACTGCCGGCCCACTAGCGCACGACGCTGGGCCTCGGCGTTCCAGTAGGCATCCTGACCGGCCTGGAGTGAATCGTAGGTTTCGCCCGGATGATAGACCTCCTGTTGGGCCAGGGCAGGCCGGACCTCAAGGATTGAGAGAAATGCCACAAAACAGCAAACCAACAGAGCATTGCCACGCATCTTACGGTTCCTTTTTGCCGACGAGAACCTTCTTCATCTCATGAAGTTTACCGCTGGCAGGCATTGGTGACAAGCTGGGATAGTTTTGGGATAATTTTGGCTCCTACTCGCGAACGTTGTGCTGCGGATCCTCGAAGACCAGCCAATGGCCCAACTCCTTGCGGAGTTTGACGACCATCGCCACGGGCCGGGACATCTCGCCGGGGAACGTGCCGCTGCGGTCCTTGCCGCAAACCCATACCGTGAAGGTTGTCTCCGCTGTCGGTGGGCTCATCTGGTAATTGAACTTCACAGCGAGATTACGGACCGTAATTTCCCCGAACTCGGCGCGCGACAAGGCCCAACGGACCTTACCACGTGCCGCATTGCCGTCGGCACCGGGCACGATGCAGGCGTCCACTTGCTGCGCGTTGTTGGATTGCAGACCGGCGGCCGCCGCTTCGAGCGTCTGCCGGATCAACTTCGTGTCGGTGACTGTCGAGCGTTCGATCAGCACCCCCAGCAGCACCAGCAAGGCCACGCCTCCCATCGCCCCAAGCACCGCGCCCCGGCCTGTGCGGAAGAGGGCAATCGCCAGGACGGTTTCAATAACGAGACCGACGATCAGGATGGGCCAAGGGCTTTCGAGCATGGGGGGCGGGGGGCGTGGAGCGGGGGGGAAAAATCCGGAACAATCACAAAACTGAAATATAAAAATCCGAAACTTTGGTCATTTGTGTTTCCCATTTAGAATTTGTTTAGGATTTCGACATTCGTGCTTTGGATTTCGTCCTTCCTTCCATTCACGCCTTCGCAGCACCGATGGTCCGCCGGATGACATCGCGCATCAGGTCCGCAGGACCCTCTTGGCCGGTGAACAACTTGAACTGTAGACAGGCTTGGCGGACGAACATCTCGACTCCCGTAACGACCGTGCAGTTGCGGTTGCGGGCGTCCTTGATCAAGAGCGTGTTCTCGGGATTGTAGACGACGTCAAAAACAACCATTGAAGGCCGCAGATGATGCTTCTCGTAGGGGCTTTCGTCGACGTTGGGGTGCATGCCTACTGGAGTGCTGTTGATGAGGATGTCGGGAGCCGCCTTATGCCGATCGGCCCAATCGACGGCTACGCAATGGAAGCGGTCGGCCATGACTTCGGCCTTGCGAGGAGCGATGTCGCTGACCAGCACATTGGCTCCACGATGGATCAGGCCATAGGTAATGGCCATGCCAGCACCACCACAGCCCATCACCAGGGCATTCTTGCCGGAAAGCGGTTTTTCGACGGACGAAGAAATCTCCATGGCCTCATCCAGGCTCAACATGGCGGCATGATAGTCGGTGTTATAGCCAGAGCGAACCGGGC
>JANXQG010000445.1 GCA_025356915.1 Planctomycetota bacterium
CTCCTAACTCCTAACTCCTAACTCCTAACTCCTAACTCCTAACTCCTAACTCCTAACTCCTAACTCCTTATGTCCATCCTCCAGGAATACTCCGACAATCGCGGCGTGGCGCTTCGCGTCGATCGTGAAAATGGCATCATCCATGGCGTCAAGCTATTGGGCGCCGTCTCCAAGAAGGGCCGCGAGTATCCGCGCGATGTGATGGCCAAGGCGTTGCCCATGTACGAAGGACAGCGCGTCAACGTCGATCACGTCGAGCCGGGCCAACGGCGTTCGCTCCGCGATCGGATCGGACTGGTCAAAAACATCACGCTCAAGGATGACGGCCTCTATGGTGACTTTCACTTCAACCCAAAACATGCACTGGCCGAGCAGATTGCCTGGGATGCGGAAAACGCCCCGCAAAATCTCGGCTTCTCGCACGATACTCGCGGATTCAGTCGCAGCTCTGGGGGCAAGATAGTGGTCGAGTCGATTGACAAGGTGCTTTCGGTGGACTTGGTAGCCAACCCGGCAACGACAACAGGCCTCTTTGAATCAACGGATTCCGAACTATTTATTCCCAAGGAGAAAGAGATGGATATTACCCGTTTGACGATCCAGGAGCTGCGCGAATCGCGCGACGACCTGGTGCAGACGATCTTGACCGAGGCCGATGAGGGAAAGGAAATTTCCGACCTCAAGGACCAGTTGAAAACACTCCAAGAGTCACTCGATGACTACAAGGCGGCCGAGGCGCAACATGCCCTGCAAGAGGCCATCACCGGCGAACTGAAGGCTGCGGGACTCGATCCAGCCAACAAGCAGCACGTTTCCGAGATCTTCTTCGAGGACTTGGCCGAAACGATCGATCCGATCAAGCGGAAGGCCAAGATCGATGATCGCAAGCAGCTTGTTGGAAGTACGAAGCCGCCAAGCGGTTCGGCAGCGCCCAGCACCGGCAATCCGTTGCAGGAGTCGCAGGATGCGGCCGCCATTCCTTCATTAGCTCGACGGATCGCAAGATTCGTGAAGTAAGAAAAGAATCTAGGAGTTAGGAGTTAGGAGTTAGAAGAAATTCTTTCTCCCTTTCCCCCTTTCTCCCTTTCTCCACCTCCTAACTCCCCCTCCCCCTCCTAACTCCTAACTCCTAACTCCTAACTCCTAACTCCTAACTCCTAACTCCTATTCAGAAAGCTTTCCCCATGGCATCCACTTTCCGCCACCGCAGTGGCCCCACGAACCCGGTCGCGGTTCTCTGTGACTCGACCACGCCGATCGAAATCGGCGACTTACTCTACTTCGATCCGGTAAGCAACAAGGCCAAACCGGCGTCCGCCATGGCCGATCAACTCACGTTGGCGCTCAATCAGGACGCTTTCCAACAGTTCTTCCTAGGCGTGGCCTTGCAGAAGAACGGCTTGCAGACGAACGAAACCGCGCCCCTCTACAACACGTTGAACCGCTTGCCGGCAAACGTCATCGAAGTTGCCACGACCGGCGACTTTGAATTCGATTGTGCGAGCACGACTTGGGTTCTTGGCGCGCTGGTTGGGGCATGTGAAAAGAGCAATGGCACGGCACTGGAAAACCAGAAAGTAGCCGTGCCGAATACCGCGACAAACCCGTCGCAGGCGATCGGCAAGGCCGTTCCCGAGCCGAACGCGATCGGCAACGCACGGACGAGCGTCATTGTCCGAATCAGGTCCACCATCATAGCCGGTGGAATCCAGAACCAAGTTACTGGAAGTTCCAGCGGAGTAGTTTAAGGAAGTGAGAAGAGCGAGAAGGTGAGAAGATGAGAAGGGTGTGAAAGGAACGCCCGTTTTACTTCTCTTTTTACTTCTCTTACTCTTCGCACCTTTCGCACCTCTCGCACCTTTCACACTTTTCACACTTTTCACACAAAGGAATTTCCATGAGAATCAACGCAAAAGAAATCGCCCGAGGGTTGCGGCTGGAAGGCGTGCAGAATCGCGGCAAGGAAGCCATCTTGGGTTCCCGCACCTGGGGCGATCTTCAGGAGGCCCTCGACTGCGGCAGTCGAGGCGAAGTCGGCGGCATCCATGCCGGAGACTTCTCGCTCCGTGCCCTAGCCGCCGAAACCATCTTCAGCAAGAACGGCGACCCCGTGGGGCAAACGTTCATTGAGGAATACATGAACCCCGACAACGGCAGGCCGTTGCAGGAGGCCATGGGTGCCGTCGATTCGTCGGCTTTCGCCGGAATCACCGGGCAGTTGCTCATCAACCGCACGCTGGCAGCCTACACGGCGGAAGAGTTCGTGGCCAGCCGCCTTGTGCCGACCGTGCCAACCAGGCTTGATGGCGAGCGGATCCCGGGCGTTTACCTGCCCCGCGACCCGGGCAGCGACGTGACCATCGCCGGGGAAGGCGAGCCGCTCCGGTATGTCGGCTTCGGCGAGGAGTACGTAGAAACGCCGGCCACCGTCAAGCGGCAGCTTGGCATTGGCGTGACCAAGGAAGCGATCTTCTTCGATCGGACGGGCATGGTGCTCGACCGGGCCGCCTACGTCGGCACGATTCTGGGACTCCAGAAGGAGAAGAATCTTCTGGGCGTGATGATTGGCGCCACGAACAGCTACAAGGAGAAGCGGAAGGGCGATTCGGCCGCCGTCTCCTTGAAGACGTTCTACTCGGCCACGGACAGCGGCCGGTGGGTCAATCACCTCGACGGCAACCCGTTGACCGACTGGACAAACATCAATGCCGCCGAGGCGTTGTTCAGCGCAATGACCGACCCCAACACGGGCGAGCCGATCATCATCCCGAACACTCGGTTGATCTTCGCTCCCCAGATCAAGTTCCTGCCGTTGAACCTGATCATGCAGGCTACGCAGACCTGGCAGATGTCGGCGGGCTTCGTCGCGACGGGTATCAACACGTTGGGATCGAATCCGATTCAGAACCTGGGCATCACCATGGCGACCAGCCGCCAGCTAATGGCCCAACTGATTGCCCAAATGGGAACCGACGCGGCCACCTCGGGCGGCTACTGGTTCTACGGCGATCCGACCGCCTTCGCCTACATGGAGAACTGGCCAATTACGGTCGTTCAGGCCCCGACCAACAGCGAGGCCGAGTTCACCCAGGACATCGTGGTCCGCTTCAAGGCAAGCGAACGCGGCACCCCGGCGATTATCGAGCCGCGCAAGTGGCAACGGCACCGCACACTCGCCACGAGCAGCTCCAGCGGGGCGTAATGCGTGAGGCGTGAGTCTCCCCTCGCCCTGTACTCAGGGAGAGGGGCAGGGGGTGAGGCTCCCCTCGCCCTGTACTCAGGGAGAGGGGCAGGGGGTGAGTCTCCCCTCGCCCTGTACTCAGGGAGAGGGGCAGGGGGTGAGGGGATCTTTTTCCCCTTCCTTGACTCCCCTCGGCCATCCAGCCATAATTTATTTTAAGTCTTACCCCCCCAAGCCTTAAGCCCTGTTCCTCCCTCAGGAGTCTGCCATGAGCACCCTCTTGCCCGATGCACCGCCGACCGCATGGACGATGGCCGATGTCCAGGCACGGCTGCCCGGCTTTCCTGCCGATCGGATTCGCACTTACCCTGCCCCAGGCACCGCCACCGAACAGGATGTCTTGGATGCCGAGGCCCGGAGCGACCGAATCTGCGAATTGATCGATGGAACCCTGGTGGAGAAAACCATGGCAACGAACGAATCGATGTTGGCATTGGCGCTGGCGTACCTCCTCCAGTGCTACCTCGATACGAATAATCTTGGCGTCCTAGCCGGCGAGGCGGGGCTTCTCAAAATATTCCCCGGCCAAATTCGTGCGCCAGACGTTTCTTTCATCCGCTGGGAGCGGCTCCCCGGCCGCGGGTCTCCCAAGCCTCCAATCTATGCCCTTGCTCCCGACCTGGCGATCGAGATCCTCTCCAGGGGCAACACGGAACGCGAGATGGATCGCAAGTTGCGCGACTATTTCGAGGCAGGTGTCCTCTTGGTCTGGTATATCGAGCCAAAAACCCGCACCGCTCGGGCTTACACCTCCCCGGTGGAATGGACCGAAATCGCCCCCGACGGTTCGCTCCTCGGTGGCGCAGTTCTGCCCGGCTTTGAATTGCCTCTCGCTGAATTATTCGCTCGCATCGAAGAACCAAGCGAGTAGAGCAGAACTAAACCTCATGCATCCCGAACCCCACGCGATTACCGTTCCGCAATTCACGGCGATGAAAGCCGCCGGTCGGAAGATCACCATGCTGACGGCCTACGACCATGCCACGGCCCAATTGGTCGATGCGGCGGGGATCGAAGGTATTCTGGTGGGCGATAGTCTCTCGATGGTCGTGCAAGGCCATTCCAACACGCTGCCGGTGACGTTGGAAGAGATGATCTATCACGCCGAGATGGTCGGCCGTGCCGTCCGTCATGCCCTGCTCGTCGTCGATATGCCCTTCCCCAGTTTTCATCTCGGCGTTTATCGTGCGATCGAAAACGCGGGACGAATCTTGAAGGAAACCCGCTGCCAAGCCGTCAAGCTGGAAGGGGGCGTGGAGCAGGCCGAGGTGATCGCGGGCCTGGTCTCGGCAGGCATACCCGTCATGGCCCATTGTGGCTTGCGCCCGCAGAGCGTGCATCAACTGGGCGGCTATCGCGTCCAGCGCGATGAAACGCGGCTGCTCGCCGATGCCCTTGCCGCCCAGCAGGCCGGGGCGTTCGGAATCGTGTTGGAGTGCATTCCCGCCGCATTGGCCGTGCGGATTACGGCCGAGCTGAAGATTCCGACCATCGGCATTGGCGCCGGGACGGGTTGCGACGGGCAGATCCTCGTCTATCACGACTTGCTCGGCCTGACGCCCGGCCGCATGCCGCGCCATGTGAAGCCCTACGCCGAACTGCATCGCACCGTAATCGACGCCGTCACCCGCTATCGCGACGACGTGCGGCAAGGTGCCTTCCCCGGGGCTGAGCAGACGTTCGAGTAGGGGCGGAAGGAAGGGACTGGGGATTGGGGGCTGGGGATTAGGAACGGCGCATCAATAAGTGTCGGACTTTGCCGTAG
>JANXQG010000511.1 GCA_025356915.1 Planctomycetota bacterium
CTGTGCGGTCCGACGGTCTACAAACCGAGTCACATCGGGCACATGGTCGGTCCGGTAATTTTCGACGCCATCAAGCGTTACCTGACCTACTCGGGCTATGAAGTTACCTTCGTCGTGAACATTACCGATGTGGACGACAAACTGATCAACGAGTCCAACGCTCGTGGGATATCCATGGCCGCACTGGCCGAAGAGATGACGACCGACTATCTGCGGAACATCCATGCCTTGGGCGTGGACACGATCGACCAATTCCCCCGCTGCACGGACAACATCGGCGAAATCATCGAATTCATCGAGACTTTGATGGAGAAGGGATTTGCCTACCTGTCCGAAGGCGATGTCTATTTTGATGTAGCCAAGGACCATAATTACGGCAAGCTGAGCAACCGCAGCACGGAAGAAATGCAGGGCGAAGGGGGCAGCATGGCCGAGCGGAAGCACAACGCGGCCGACTTCGCCTTGTGGAAGACGGCTAAGCCGGGCGAGCCTTCTTGGCCCAGCCCCTGGGGACCTGGCCGGCCGGGCTGGCATATCGAGTGCTCGGCCATGAGCCGTCGCCTGCTCGGTCAGACCTTTGACATCCACGGCGGCGGGCTGGACCTGATCTTCCCTCACCACGAGAACGAAGTGGCCCAGAGCGAATGCGCCCATGGCAAGCCGATGGCCAAGTACTGGCTGCACAACGGCTTGCTTCAAGCTGCGGACGAAGTCGGCAAACTTGGCGGCCGGGCGACGCGCTCGGCGAATGGGGATATTGACGCCCAGATTGCCAATAAAGTCAGTAAATCGAAGGGATCGGTGCCATTTCGGGAATTGCTCGATCAATTCAGTGCCGAAACGATCCGATTCTTCCTCCTCGCCACGCACTATCGCCGTCCGGTCGAGTATAGCGAAACCCGATTGCGCGAGACCGAAGCGGCACTGGAGAATTTCTATCGCTTCTTCAAGCGTTACGAGCGAGTAACCGGCGAGAGTTTTTATGCGATTATCCCGCCACTACGCCGCCCGCAAGGCGATTTCGACCCGGGCGACGATGCCCTGCTCAAGGATGTGGTCCAGCATCGCAACCGCTTCCTTGACGCCATGGACGACGACTTCAACACCGGCGGGGCGATGGGCGACGTGTTTGAACTGCTCCGCCGCTTGAATAAATATATTGACGACGAGAGGCTGGAAAAGAAAGAGGCCCAAACGCCCGCCAATCGCGCTTCGCTCCGCCGTGGCGCGACGGTCTTTCGCGAGATGGGTGCCGTCATGGGGCTCTTTCGCCAACCGCCTGCGGAAAAGCAGTCCGGCGGCGATAACGAACTGATCGGCAAGCTGATGGGCCTTTTGATCGAACTGAGGGCCGAATCCCGCAAGAAGAAAGATTTTGCCACGGCCGACCAAATTCGCAAGCGGCTCGCTGAAATCGGCGTCATCCTGGAAGACCGCCCCGGCGGCACCGAATGGACCGTGAACTAGTTATTACCAATCGCATCCTGGGCATTGACCCCGGCTTGAACATCACGGGCTACGGCGTGCTGGAAATCGGCAACGGGCCGCCGCGGTTGTGCGAGGCGGGCGTGGTCCGCGGCAGGTCGCGAGGCTCGCTCACCGGCCGATTGCTAGAGATTCATCAGGGCGTGGCCGACGTAATCGCCACCCTACGGCCGAGTGTGATGGCCCTCGAACAACTTTATTCGCACTACGCGCGTCCGCGGACGGCCATCCTCATGGGCCATGCACGGGGCGTGATTTGCCTGGCGGCGGCCGAGGCGGGCATTCCCGTCATGCATTACGCCTCAACGCAGGTCAAGCGGATTCTCACCGGTGCCGGCCGTGCCGGCAAGCTGCAAATGCAAAGGGCCATCCAGCGCGAACTGCATCTGACGCAATTGCCCGAACCGCACGACGTTGCCGATGCCTTGGCCGTGGCGTTGTGCCATTGTTACTTGAAGGATAAACTAGGGGGGAAATGACGAATGACGAATCTAAGATCTCAAATCTTCGCCCCTAAGACTTAAGATATCAAATCGAGGGACACGACGTGATCACCAAAATTACCGGCCATCTAGTTGCCCTGCACGACAACACGCTATCCCTGCGGATCGATGCCTTTGAATACGAGGTTCTCATTCCCGAGTTTACCCGGCGGCATTTGCAGCAGCAGATTGGTCAGCAGATCTGCCTGCACACGATCCAGTATCTCGAGGGCAATCCCATGCAGGGCCGTCTCACTCCGCGGCTGATCGGCTTCACGAGCGAGGTGGAACGCGAGTTCTTTGAATTGTTCTGCTCGGTCGACGGCGTTGGCGTTCGCAAGGCATTGCGAGCAATGGTGCGGCCGGTCAAGGAAGTGGCCACGGCCATTGAGGAGCAGGACACCAAGACGCTCTCGTCGTTGCCTGGTATCGGTGCCGCCATGTCGGAACGGATCATCGCGAAGCTCCGTCGCAAGGTGCCTAAGTTCGCCCTGATGGTCGTTCAGAAGGAATCCCGCACGGCGGACGTGGAATCGGATGTCGTCGCCGAGACCTACGAAGTCCTCCGAAAGCTCGGCCACGCCGAGAGCGATGCCCGTCGATTGCTCGACACCGCCCTGGCTGCAAAAAAGAAATACAACGACGTCCAAGACCTGCTCCAGGCCATTTATCAGCAGACGCAGAAATAAAAGTTGACCGTCTTCCATGCCCCGCGAACCGATCATCCAGCCTACAGTTATTTCCAACGACGAAGATCGCGATCTTCGCCCGCAGCGGATGCGCGATATGGTCGGCCAGCGCGATGTTCACGAGCGACTGGGCATTGCCGTCGATGCCGCCTCGAAGCGCGGCGAACCGTTGGGCCATCTCCTCTTGGACGGCCCGCCCGGCCTGGGCAAAACGACCTTCGCCACCTGCATCCCGCACGACCTCGGCGTCAATGTACAGATCGCCAGCGGGGCCGCCCTGGCCGCCCCCAAGGATTTGCTCCCTTATCTGACGAACATCGAAGAACGATCGGTCCTGTTCATCGATGAGATCCATCGCATGCCCAAGGCGGTCGAGGAATTCCTCTACCCGGCGATGGAGGATTTCCGCATCGACATCGTCCTTGGCGAAGGCGTGAACGCTCGTACGATCAACCTGCAAATCAAGCCCTTCACGCTCATCGGCGCCACAACCCGCACGGGCATGCTCTCCGCGCCTTTGCGCGACCGCTTTCAGATGCGCGAGCACCTCGACTTTTACAGTATCGAGGAACTTTCCGAGATCGTGACTCGCAACATGCGGAAACTCAAGGTCGATTCGGACGACGAGGCCGCCGTGGAAATCGCGATCCGCAGCCGCGGCACTCCGCGGCTGGCCAATAATCGGCTGCGTTGGGTTCGCGATTATGCCCTGAGCCGTAGCGACGGGCGAGTTTCACTGGCCGTCGCCCGCGATGCGCTGGAGATGCTGGGGATCGACCGCCTGGGCCTCGATCCACAAGACCGTAAGTATTTGGAGACGATTGCCCGTGTGTTCGGCGGCGGTCCGGTGGGGGTGGAAGCGGTCGCACACACGCTGAATCTCGAACCGGACACGCTCGTTGACGAGGTCGAGCCATTCTTGCTCCGCAAAGAGCTTGTCGTCCGCACCCCGCGTGGCCGCCGACTAACACCCGCGGCATTCGATCACCTGCGGATTACCCCTCCCGCCGATCCAGACCCTTCCGGCCAACAGAAGCTTTTCTAGTCCCGCCCCTTTTTCAGTCCAATCCCTTCCTCCTCCTTTACTTCTTCCAAGCAAAGCCGATTTCCTCAAGCCGCCGAAACCGATCCTCACGCAACTTGCCCAGCCTTCTTCGGCGGCGTTGAACATTGACCTAATAACGAAGTACCGTATCATTGTTCATGTGCCTGAAGACGTTGCATTTGCAATTCTTATTTCTTCCTCCTCTTCCACGCTCCGAACCCAACCATCAGCCCCGCCACCAAGAGAGCGAGGGTGCTCGGTTCGGGAACGGGATTGATCGGCGAGTTCATCGAGGCGGGCGAAGCCGAAACCGGCAAAGAGAAGACGATCGACCCGGCATTGAGGCCGCTGGGATCGTAGATAAACTTGGCACCGGCATCGATGGTCAAGCTATGCCCTTCGGGCAGGGTCGTACGCGAGGTCTAGTAGACCGTGCCGGCCTTTACGACCCTGCCCCCCGTATATTCGCTCGTTCCAGAGCATGTTGCCAGAGTACGGCACTAGGCCAACCAAGGGAACCAGGGAAAGTATGACCAATCATACATCCCAGCCACATAGGCCAAACCCGAGCGGACATTGCTGGTTGTCGTAAGAATTCGTGTCATCCAAGGGGAAAGCAGAATTACGAGCAAAGCAGCAGCGAGAGTCGCGATTACTGATCGCTTGAGTAGCGGCCGCAGTACCGCCAGCAGCATCGAGCTTGCCCCGGCCACGAACAAGATATCGACACCCAAGACAAAGCACCACTGCGGCTTTATTGCCGTCCGAAGATTGTAGTAAGCTGACCGTCATCATGGCTTGTCTATTTTAACATAGGGGAAAATATCAGCAAAACCCTATGCGAAAATGCAGGGGAATGCCGTGGAATAGTTTTTTGACAGCAGTACTTGTCGTAATTTTTACTGCTGAATAGGATTACCCACACAGGATTTAAGACGAGGTGCATGCAATTTGACTAAGGAGAATGAGGGCCTTATGAGAAAGCTACCTTCGTATCACGTAATAATCGATCCGGACGGGGTTTCCGATATCTCCGAAAAGGACTATGAAGACCTTGTGGAGTTGGATCTGGGAAAAATTTATAGTGCGACGACGGGAAGAGCCGTCTTTACCATCATCGCCAGGTACGGGTCGGTCCTAATAAAGCCCTATAGGGGCTCAGAGCGATGCCAGGGTGGGAGTATAGGCGGATATGGCAGCATTCAAATCGTGGAGTACGCGCCACAGCAATATGCGAAGGGGCCGACCTCTTGCAGCGCAAAAATGGGGTGGAACGCCGATGAGAATTTGTGTCACGAGATCTTCCATGCAGCGCGGCGACTTGGCGGCGACCCGGGCCATTTTGATTCGCTGGACGGTTACATGGAAAGCTGGAAGGATGAGGAGGAGTTCTTTGCGATTCTTGTTGCAAATATCTAT
>JANXQG010000684.1 GCA_025356915.1 Planctomycetota bacterium
GCGCGGTCCAACAATTCGTGTTGGAGTCTCTCGATTTCTTGGCTGTCCAACCGCTGGCAGATATCCTTAACGTAGTGTTTCCATGCTTCCATCACTTCCGCCTTGGGTCGCCTTTTTAGCCATTGCTCCAGCAACGGGTAGCGGCCGTCCTGTGACTGAATACCGGCAGCCTTAGCGATCGCAATGACCATTTCGCGTTCTTCCGGCTGGACCCTGCCATCGGCCCAGGCGACGACGACCAACGGAACGACTTCCAGGGCTGCCAGTGCCTCCGGCCCGATCTCCAGTTCGATCAAGCGATCGAGCAACACCTCGTCGTGAATACCGGAAACCTGCGATAACTGGTCGCGGCGTTCCATTTTCGCGATGCGTTCTTGAAAGTCATTCCGAAGTTGTTGATTTTGCTCATGGAACATGGCATCAATGAGAGTGATTTGGGTTTTCTTTGAATAGCTTGGCATGATTTCTTAACCTTTTCTGTAAGCTGATTAAATCCTTGCATCAAGCCCGCGAGTACCGTTGCTCAGCGCGAGCAATTCAGCGGCCTCGCAGGTTCACTAAGGTTCTTCCGATTTCCTGCAAAACCACCTTTCCTCCCAGTAATTACGGGATCAGAACATTCTTTGCTCAAAGGCAATTCGACCGTGAACAGGGCACCACATGGTTTGCGGTTGGCCGCGGTGAGTGTGCCGCCATGTTGTTCGACGATCCGCCGGCTGATGGCCAGGCCCAGGCCTGTGCCTCGTTCTTTACTGGTCACGAAGGGTTCAAAGAGTCGCGGCATGATGGTTTCGGAAATTCCGACTCCGTCATCGCAGAACGAAACCCGGCCTACAAGACATTCCGCATCCACTCGCGGTATTTCAATCCGCAGTTCTCCTCCTTCCGGCATCGATTCGACGCCATTGAGCAACAAGTTGACGAACACTTGGTGGAGTTGCTCGGGGTCGCCATTAACCAATAGGGGCGTGTTTGAGCACTCCTGATGCACGACCACTCCCTGCTGTTTTGCATAGCCTTCCACGAGGTTCATGGCTCGGCGCAAGGTATCGCGAAGATCGTGGTGGATTTTCTGCATTTGGGGAGGTCGACCAAAGTCGAGAAGACCCTGGATCGTGTTCTCCATTCGGATGACCTGCTCCAGCACCACATGAATGTGCTCGTCCGTGAGGGTTTGGCCTGGGAGCCCGTCTGCCGCTGTCTGCATGAGGAGTTTGACCGAGGTGAGGGGATTGCGGAGTTCGTGAGCTACACCCGCAGCCATTTCGCCTATGGCCGCGAGTCGGTCGGCAAGCATGGTTTCTCGGCGAGCCTGCTCAAGTTCATCCAAGACCTGCCTGATCCGCGATGCGACCCGTTCGACATGTTCTTGAAGAGCGGGTAAATCGTCCGAAGGCCCCAGGTCGACCATGCCTACTTCGCGATCCAGTCCGCTGGCAGCGTCTTTCAGGCTGATGCTGATCCGGGAGATCGAACGCTGGAGCCTGTGAGCAATCCAAAGCCCCGAGATTATTCCGACGGTTGGGCCAACAATCCAGAGTGTGAACATCACCCGACTCAGGACCACTCTCAGGCGGTCACGTTGCGCGACGGATTCCGCAATAAGCCCCTCTTGGATTCTCAGCAATTTTTTGCATGACTCGGCAATGGCGTGTGCCGATCGCGACAGTTCTAGCGTAGACACTCCTTCCGGCCCTTGAGCCGACTTTGAATCGAGACGGGCATGGATGCGTTGCCGGTATCCCGAGAACTGTTTTTGAATGACCTCAACCAACGCGCTGGCCTCGGGTGTCCCACTGCCCGCAGCGGCCTCGGCAAGATGGCCTTCAAGTGCCTTCTCCAGTTCGGTAATCTCGATTTGCGTGTGGTTGTCGGCGCGTTCAGACACTTCGATCGCCGTGGCCTGAAGTTGCCACAAGACATCTTGCATTGAATCGGTGGCTTGAATTGTCGAGAAATTCTCGGAAAAGTCCCCCGAATGGGAATGATATACCCAATTAAGGTAGTAGACGGTCGCACCGCCGACAGCAAGCCACAGCAGACTGACGGCCGCAGTCGGCGTTACGAGTTTTTGCCACAGCATAATAGTCTTGCCTTTCTTATGCACTCCATACGCAATTGCAGTGCCAGCCGCACCAGAGTCTACAGGCGATACCTATATTTGTCATAACCCTATTCTAAGAAATGACTTATGATAAGTCCACCTCCGCCAGTCGGCATTACCGGCTGAAAGAATCTTTCATGCTGGCAGACATTATCTTTCACATTTCGACCGTGTCACACAATGGGCGGCGGCCGGAGGGAGTGAAGGCTACCGGCGTAAAGTATTCCCGCAACAATAGTTACATACGGGAGATCTATCATTTTCATGGGATGGCACAATCGTTGCTCTTGCTCTAGTTCCCACAACAAAGTAAGGATCGGCGAACCAATAACTGTCGCAAGAATAGCAGCAGGCACACTCCGTGTGCCGTCCGCCCACACTCGGCGTGTGTGCACGACAGTTATTGATTCGCCGATCCTAAACCAATGACGCCCTCGCGGCGAAAGGAGTCGCTACATGACCTTCAGCCTTCGTCTGAGCCACGCGGTTCGGGCCTCACGTACCCGTTCCATTGTTCTGGCCGCACTTCTCATTGTTGTGGTGGCGGGTGGAGCCAAGCGGGGTAGGCTCTTTGGGCCTTTGCGGGGCGATTCGGACGACAACGAACCAAAGCAGACATTCTATCAGCCTCGTGAATTGCAAAGGGTGCGTCCGACGGAAACCGCGTTACCTGCGGCTGACCCCAAGCCGACGTCGATATTCGCGAAAAATCTGTTGACCGACGAAGAGAAGAACGCGTATTCGGTTGACCAAGGCGGCAAATCGGTGGCCACCCCAGCAATCGGTGACCCGTTGGCGGCCGGCAAAGTGGCTCTCATGGTACAGGAGATCGCCACGGCCATTCGTTTGCGCCAACTGGAGTCGGAGTTCTCCCGCTGGAGCAGTTACATGGCCAGCCGCGTGGATGTGAGTGCTGGAAAGAACACTGGCTCGGAGCTTACCGGTAATTGCCGCCTGAAATGGTACGATCGGATGATGCGTAATCCAACTGCCGCACCGGCAGAGGCAGAGAGCTTCACGCGAGAACTGCATCAAGCAGTGCTGAGCGGGGTGACTGGATTTGCGGAAGTACTGCGTATCGCACGGGAAAAGCTTGATTTACCCAAACGAGACCTCCCACCGATGCCCAAGGTGCAGTCCCATGAACAAGCCCTTGAAGTCCTACAGCAAGTGCTTGTGGCTGTACATTCCAACTACTCGGCCGCCCTCGCGCCGTTAAGCAAGTCGGAGATCAACGAGCTGGCGAACCGCTCCTACTCGGTGTTTGTCGGGGGAAACAATGTCGGGCACACATTGAACGATCGTTCTTCCGCTCGCCGACTGTGCGACCTGATGGAGAAGATGGACCGGGGCGCAATGCTGGCGGCGGCCGAGGATATACTCCCCTTAATCACCGAAGAGTTCCGCAAACAACTCGATACGATTCCCGAAGAAGGAGACGTCAAGGTGCCTGGGGTGTCGGGCCGCGTACTCATGAGGATTACCACGCCGGCTGGCACGATTTTGGTCGGCGGACGAGACAAGAACGTCTACCGTCTCGATGAAATGCCGGATCTAGCCGCCGTGATCGACCTGGGGGGCGACGATGAATATATCGAGGGAGTTGTTTCCAGCGAACGACCGGTGCTGGTGATCATCGACCTCAAGGGCAATGACGTGTATCGCGGTACGCGACCGGGAATTCAGGGCGGAGCAATTCTGGGTGTATCGCTGTTGCTGGACTGGGAAGGCAACGACATATACGAAGCCCGCGATGTGGCCCAAGGCTCATCCATCGCCGGCATCGGCATCCTCATCGACAACGGCGGCAACGATGTCTACAAAGCCCAGCGTCGTGTGCAGGCACATGCCTTGGGCGGTCTGGGTATCTTGATTGATCGCAGCGGCGACGACCGCTACCGCTGTGCGATGTGGGGCCAGGGCTTTGGCGGGCCACTAGGTTTTGGGCTACTCGACGACGTGACCGGCGATGATCGCTATTTCGCCGGTGGTACCTATCCTGATTCCTACAAGGAAACTCCGGGGTTGGAGGGATGGGGACAGGGGGTTGGCGCAGGCATCCGGCAAGTTGCCAACGGCGGGATCGGCGTGCTGTTGGATGGCTCGGGCGACGATGTATATGAATTCGACTACCTTTCCCACGGCGGCGGTTACTGGTTTGGATTAGGTTTTTTACGCGACTTCGCCGGTAACGACAAGCATTTGGGTTCCACCGAAAAGTCGTATAACGGCGGTTCCCGCACCCAGCCCGAGTATCAACGGTTTGGAAATGGCTGGGGCTGTCACTTTTCCATGGGATTCCTCTTCGATGACGCCGGAGACGACGTGTATCGTGGCTGGATCATGGGCATTGGCTTTGGCTGGGACTGCTCGCTGGGCATGTTGGCCGATTTCGGTGGCAACGACCGTTATGAAGGTAATGGCAGCACGGTCCAGGGACAAGGGGCTCAAGGCAGCATGGGGATACTTTTCGATTATGGTGGAAACGACGTCTACACCGGGCAGAGTCAGGCCTATGCGGCGCCAAGCATGTCTTATCATCCTTTGCCTGCGTGCGGCGGGAACTTCAGCTTCTTCATCGATTACGGTGGCAAGGATGAGTATGGCTGCAAAGCCAGCAATAATGCCATTACTCAGCGCGGTTGGGCGGGGGGATTTCTCATCGACCGCCCGCGCACCGGCGAGACTACCGTTGACACCGCTGCGGGATCGCAGACGGCCACTTCTACCACCAAAACCGTTGCCCGACCGGTAGGGCAGTAACTTCCTGAAAGAGCCGAAGATGTTAGTACTAACTCGAAAAGTTGGGGAACAAGTGGTCGTTCCACAATGTCATTTGACGCTGACCATTCTCGATGCTACACCTAGCCGGGTTCGTCTCGGGATCTCGGCCCCGGCCAACCTTGTTGTGCATCGTGGAGAAGTGCGCGAACGGATTCTTGCTAAAGTGTCTTTGGACATTGGAGAAGCTATGATGTCAGTCCGTATTCTAATCGCCGATCGGGATGAGTTCCTTTTGGCTACCTATCGCGAGCATCTCGGCAAACACGGTGCAATCGTGGCGACGGCCACCACCGGCCTGGCGTGCATGGAAAGGTTGCGGGACTTCGCACCCGATATCCTCGTACTGGACCCCTCAATCCTTTGGGGAGGGGGCGAGGGAGTGTTGGCCTTGATGCATGAGGAGCCAAGGATCCGGCCCAATTGTGTGTTCCTTCTCACGTACGGTGGAAATCGGAGTCTCCTCTATCGACTTTCGTCGTTCCGAGTCGACGACTATCAGACAAAGCCGCTCAGCCCCAGACAGTTGACGGAACGCTTATATACCATGCATACGTTGTCCACCGCCGCAGCCATACTGAACAACACGGTGGCTCCAGCACCAGCAAGGTCATTCGCCTTTACACGGTAGATGGTGGCAAGGCCGTGAATGAACACAAATGAGTTGGAACATGGATTATATCATTTTCAACTGGAACATCATTTTTTGGGGCATGGCCGCCTTGCTACTCAGCTTTGCGCTGGGCACCATGGTGTTGATTGCAGTTGTGGCGACATTACCCCCGACGTTCCTTCAGACCCCGGATTCATCGTTGGGCGGCACACCGGCGAATCCGGTACTGAGTTGGGTGCGTAGAATTGGCAAGAACTTCATTGGACTCTTGGTCATGGCGTTCGGCCTAGTTTTAGCATTACCAGGGGTTCCAGGGCCGGGACTGCCGATTGTTTTGGTGGGGCTAATGTTGGTTGATTTTCCTGGAAAACAACGATTGTTGAAGAAGTTATTGAGCGTGCCCGGAGTCTTGGGCGGAATCAATGCGTTACGTGTACGTCTCGGAAAACCACCTCTGATAAGTCAAGACAATAATCCCTTTAAGGAGCATAACGATGCAATTGCAGATTCGCAGTAAGAATTTTCGGTTACATGTTGACGATCGCGACACCATGGAACGCCGCATACAGTTTGCCCTCAATCGTTTCGACGGACAGATATCGTCAGTGATCGTGGGCCTGGAGGATTTGAACGGTCCCCGAGAAGGCGTCGATAAACAATGTCGCCTCGTCGTGCGGATGCCGAATTGTGGGAAGATAACCATCGAAGAGACTAGCCACAACGCCTTGGCAGCCGTCGCGTTGGCTGCGGACCGGGCCGGTCAAGTTGTCAGTCGGACACTGCAACGGCGACGAAGTTCGAGGCATTGTCGAACATCAATTTACCCAATGTCACCTGAACCTGAACCGCTCCAGAGCTTGAACATCGAGACGAATGTTCCTAGCGGGGCACAGGAGTTCGCATGATGTTGGTCGCAAATGCACGAAATGGCCAAGATGTGGTGCATCGATATCATGACGCGCACGAATTCAAGAGGAACTCAATTGTAGAAAAAGCTCCATTACCTATCCACTCGGCTATGGATCTACAATACATTCTCGCACGTTCCATTTCTTTCCGCACGGGTGGGCGGGTCCGTTTGCCAAAGGTACAGATCCTTGGATCTCGCGTCGTGGTGAGTGGCTGGGCTGCCTCTTACCATGCCATTCAGCTCGCCCTGGCTGGTCTCCTGGAAACATTCCATGCGATGGGGCTTGATCGGCCGGATGTGATTCAGTTGGATATCGAGGTTGTACCAGAAGATTCGCAAGGACACATTGCGACTGAACCCATTCGGGCACGCTAAAAAAAGTCAGGTATCGGATCATGTTGAAGAAATACTCGATCTTACTGAATACGGCAGTTACCGTACTTGTCGTGATCGGGGTGAAACTGGTTACCCATCTGCTAGGCTGGGAGGTGATCTCGCTTAACCCACTTTTTTCCGGCATTGTCGCGGCAAACGTGTTCCTCATGGGGTTCCTGCTCAGTGGAGTTCTTGCCGACTATAAAGAGAGTGAGCGACTGCCCGGCGAACTGGCGGCAAGTATTGAAACGATTGCTGACGAGGCCGCCATGGTCTATGAGTCCAAGGATGTCCTCGCGGGTGGACAGTTCCTGGAGTACTTGCTCGGCCTGAGCCAGTCTATCCGCGATTGGTTCTACAAGAAGCAACCGACCCGCCAAGTCATGCAACGGCTCGGTGAAATGGGGCACCATTTCGTTGCCTTGGAAAGCCTGATCCAGGCTAATTTCATCGCACGGCTCAAGCAAGAGCAGAACAACATCCGTCGTGTACTGATCCGCATCCACACGATCCGCGAGACGGCATTCATCCCCTCGGGTTACTTGATCGCGAGAATTACCACAATGCTTCTCATGGGAGGCTTGGTCTTATCCAGAATCGATCCGTTCTATGAGTCGCTATTCTACGTGGGCGTGATTGCGTTCCTGATGCGGTTTCTGGATCTGCTCATCCGAGACCTGGACAACCCATTCGGGTACTACGAAGGCGATTCCGTCGAAGACGTGTCGCTCAAACCCATTGAGGACGTAATCACAAGACTCCGTGAAATCGACCAGCATGTGGTTGCCTCTGCTGAAGATAGCCTCTGAGTTCGTCGGCAGCAAGCCGACATTTACAAAGCACATAGACCTCCATCCGTTGAAATGCAGGCATGAACAAAAACATCGCAGTGGATGTCCTGGCGTACTTCTGCTTCTGCGTTATGGCGGGAACGGGGCTGTTGTTGGAGTTTCGGCTAGATGAGGACAAGAGCGGGACAATCCTCGGGATTGCCTCCGAGGATTGGTGTGATATTCACGAGTGGGTGGCATACTTGTTCGTCGTGGTGGTTGTGTTGCACCTCATTTTTCACTGGGCGTGGATCAAGATGCTTGCTACTAGACATTTATGGAGTACAGTCATTGGTCTTGCTGCTGGAGTTTGCGTTATTGGAGTACTTCTCTTGACACCCGTGCGGCATCCTGGAAAATTGCATAATGATTGTGGTCCCGAAAGAACTCGAGAACACGACGACTGAGAGACCTCCCTCCGCAAATTTCCACAAAGAGACACAACATGGCAATTACCTTCGACATTCAGAATGCCTCGGGCCTTACGCAGAACTGCGCCGCTGAGAGGCTGCAAGAAGACGGCTACAACGAGTTGCCCTCCAGCCGGCAGCGCACTATCCTGACGATCGCCCTGGAAGTCGTCCGCGAGCCTATGTTCTTGCTGCTGGTCGCGTGCGGCGTACTCTATATGCTCACGGGTGAGTTGACGGACGCCCTGATGCTCCTCGGCTTCGTTTTCGTGGTCATGGGGATCACCATCGTCCAGGAGCGGCGAACCGAGCGGGCCTTAGAGGCACTCAAGGATCTGTCCAGTCCAAGGGCTTTGGTCATTCGGGATGGAAAGCAAATGCGCATCGCCGGCCGCGACATCGTCCGCGGTGACATTGTGCTTGTGTCCGAGGGTGACCGCGTTCCGGCAGATGCCGTTCTCCTGCAAGGGATAAATCTCTCCATTGATGAATCGTTGCTCACCGGCGAATCGGTGCCGGTGCGCAAGGTTCCAGGAACCGGTTCACCGGAAATGGGACCGCCGGGCGGTGACGATTTGCCTTTTCTGTTCTCCGGCACCCTGATCACCAGTGGTCAGGGCGCGGCGGAGGTTCAGCGAACCGGCATGCGGACTGAACTTGGCAAGATCGGCAAGGCCATCCATGGTATCGAGTCGGAGCAGACGCTCCTACAGAAAGAGACGGGCAAGCTTGTCCGCTATCTGGCCGCCGTCGGATTGACACTCTGCGTAATTGTCGTGGTGGCCTTTGCCCTCAGCCGCGGCAACACGGCCGCCTCCTGGGAGCAGGGTTTCCTGGCAGGCATCACCATGGCGATGGCGACCTTGCCCGAGGAACTCCCCGTGGTTTTGACGATCTTCCTGGCACTGGGGGCGTGGCGGATGTCGCGACACCGGGTGCTGACACGCCGCATGCCGGCCATCGAGACCCTCGGTGCCGCAACCGTGCTATGCGTCGATAAGACCGGAACATTGACCCTGAATCAGATGTCGGTGCAGCAATTGTTTAGCGAGGGAGGTGACGTTGAAGTCGCTGGTCAGGCAGACGGCACGCTACCGGAAAAGTATCATCGCACCCTGGAGTTCGCAGTGCTCGCCAGCAAGCAGGATCCCTTCGATCCGATGGAGAAGGCGATACGGCAGTTGGGCGATCGGCACTTGACAGGAACCGAGCACCTTCACGCCACATGGACCCTGGTACGTGAATACCCGCTTTCACCGGAACTGCTGGCCCTCTCGCATGTCTGGCAATCGCCAAGCGGTGCCGACTACGTAGTCGCGGCCAAAGGCGCGCCGGAAGCGATTGCCGACCTGTGTCACTTGGATGCACCGCAGAACGAAAAACTGGCGGGGAACGTGACTGCGATGGCCGGTCGCGGGTTGCGTGTGCTTGCCGTGGCTGAAGGCCGTGT
This sequence comes from Planctomycetota bacterium, assembly GCA_025356915.1. Classification (GTDB taxonomy): domain Bacteria; phylum Planctomycetota; class Planctomycetia; order Pirellulales; family Thermoguttaceae; genus JANXQG01. Next base: position 9,474 of record JANXQG010000684.1, read on the forward strand.
TAAGCCGACCGAATTACCGTCCGGCCAACATGACGTTCACTTCAAGTTTCTGGGCCTGGTTGGCCTTGCCGACCCGGTTCGCCCGGAAGTCACCGCAGCCATCCAGGAGTGTTATCGCGCTGGTGTTCGGGTAATCATGATTACGGGGGACTACCCAGTGACCGCCCAAAGCATTGGGCGACAGATTGGCCTGAATTGCCCGGAGTCGGTCATTAGCGGCCCGGAACTCAATAAAATGAGTGAGCAAGAACTCGCAGAACGCATTCGGGTTGTCAATATCTTTGCACGCGTCGTGCCGGAACAGAAACTACAGATTGTGAACGCCCTGAAGGCCAATCGCGAGGTGGTCGCCATGACGGGCGATGGGGTGAATGACGCACCAGCCCTCAAGGCTGCCCATATCGGCATTGCCATGGGTGGGAGAGGTACGGACGTGGCTCGCGAAGCGTCCGCCCTCGTGCTGCTTCAGGATGATTTCGCATCGATCGTTCAGGCAGTGAAGATGGGACGGCGAATCTTCGACAATATCAAGAAGGCCGTCTCCTACATCTTCGCGGTCCACGTTCCGATTGCTGGATTGTCGATGGTCCCCGTCTTCTTTTCCGATTGGCCGCTGTTGCTCCTGCCGATTCATGTGGTCTTCCTCGAACTGATCATCGATCCGGCTTGTTCGGTGATCTTCGAGGCGGAAGATGCGGAGCCTAATACGATGAACCGCCCTCCGCGTAACCCGACGGAGAGGCTTTTCAACCTCCGCTCGGTCGGCTTGAGTCTTCTTCAAGGTGCGAGCGTTCTGGCCGTTCTACTAGCGGTATATTGGGCGGCGGGACTGTTAGGGCACGCGGAGGATGGCACCCGACGGGCACTGGTATTTACGACACTGGTCGTGGCCAACATCTCGCTGATTCTCACGAATCGTTCTTGGTCGCGCACCATCCTGTCCATGTTCAAGGAGCCGAACGCGGCTTTGTGGTGGGTGGTGGGGGGTGCCGCAGTCATGTTGACCATTGTGCTTAATGTGCCTTTCGTTCGCGAACTGTTTCATTTCAAGCAATTGCATGTCGTTGATGTGGCGATATGTATTGCTGTTGGTATCGTCAGTATTCTCTGGTTTGAGGCGATCAAGGCCCTTGAAATCAAACTGGCCTGAACAATCAAGGAGTTGAAGCATGCAGAACATTCAAGAACACAGATGGCACTATTTCGGACGGATGGTCATGATAGGTGGCATCGTAATAGCGGCAACCGTCGTTGTCTTGCAATACATCGGCGATAGGCAATTCATTCACGCTCAAGCTACAGTGCCCGCTACTCAAATCGATCAACAGACTTTGGCGTCGGTCGATCTTGAACTGCTCAAGGCAGAAGGACTCTCCAAGGCATTTCGGCTCGCTGCCCAGAAGGTCTTGCCCGCAGTGGTTGTAATCAAGGCCGGAGTATCGCCAGAGTGCCCTCGCTGTGGCCGTGCTCACGAGCCAGAAGAGGAAGACGCTGGGTTGTCGGCCGAAGTGAGCCAAAAGAGATCCCTCGACAGCCTCGGGTCGGGATTTATCGTAGCTCCCACGGGAACCGTCTTGACAAACAAACATGTTGTCGCGGCTAACCGCCGCCTGGTTGTGCAAACGGCCGACGGCAAGCAGTTCCCCGTTAAAAAAGTCAAGATCGACCAAGAACATGACGTGGCGGTATTGAGCATCGAGACGAAAACGATGCTGCCCTTCGTCTCCTTGGGCGACTCGGAAAAGATGGAGATCGGAGATTGGGTACTCACGATTGGCTGTCCGCTGGAACTAGAGCAGACCGTCAGTGCCGGCATCATCAGTGCGAAGAACCGGTCATTCTGCCTTAATCACCAAACAAGGTACTTACAGACGGACGCAGTCGTCAATCCGGGAAGCTCCGGAGGCCCGCTCGTGGCACTCAACGGTACGGTCATCGGCATTACCACGTCGATTGCCTCCCGTGATAATGGCTATCAAGGGATCGGGTTTGCAGTTCCCGTGAATTTTGTGAAACCGCTGCTCGCAAAATTCAGCGAAGCACCGGCCAAGGCGGTGATCCCCAGCGAGCCAAGCGAGCGGTAACGTAAAGCGTAAACAATGAAAAGCACTCTCCCCCGAGGGGACAACGGCGGAGTCCGTTGCAGCGCTGGCGAACCGCGACACAGCGCGGTTCGCCAGCGTTCTCCTCATTCTCTGATATCCCGGCTCTGTTCTTCGGTCACGTCGGATTACTGGAAGGTTGTAGGTCGAGGCGTGTCGGTTAATTAGACATCCGTGTCGAGTATTCCGACACGCGAGTGCCCTGAGAAAGATCGAAAACCATGGGGAGCAACACGGTTACCTCCACTTCCCTGCTGTCGCGAAGGGCAGGCCGAAATTGCCAAAACCTCACGGCGGCAACGGCGGCCTCGTCAAGGATCGCATGCCCAC
>JANXQG010000568.1 GCA_025356915.1 Planctomycetota bacterium
TCTGCTGTCGGCGGTTGCCCCGTTGCGTAACGTGGTGGGGCATGCCCGGTATGACCAATCTCGCTAGTCTTGCCATGCCCCCAAAATAGCATTCCTCAATCATGTCAATAGTTTAGTCATGTGTCCCCGGAATTCTTCCCACCCCTAAAACGCTGCGAGTACAATTGATTAACGGGTGTTTGTCAATTACGATAGTATAAAGAGTCTGGGGGTGGAGTCCCCCCGTATAATCGTTCCGGCCTATCGTTCGTGGCTGATGACCCCTAGTTTGCGTTTACCATTAACGTGGGGGCATGCGACTACACCATCAAGCCCTGCTGCTAAGCGGGATTTTTCAGACCTCTGTTTTGCCCACTTTTGCCGATGACCCAACAGACTCCCACCTCGGCCGATCCCCATTCGGCCCCTACCGAGTCATTCGTGATTCGCCATCGGAAGGCAATTCTCTTCCTTACGGCGGCCCTATGCCTGGCGGGTGGCTATTCAGCTTATATCATGCCCGCGTCGGTCTTTCCGCAAACGGACTTCCCACGAGTCGTGATTCTGATTGACAATGGCACGATGCCGGCCGACGAGATGATGGCCACGATCACCCGGCCGGTCGAAGAAGTGATGAAGAATATCCCTGGCACCGCCACCATCCGTTCGACCACGGGCCGGGGTTCGGCAGCCGTGAACGTCTTCTTCGACTGGTCCACGGATATGGTCCAGGCCGAACTGTACATCCTGGGCCGACTTGCCCAAATCCGCGGCACACTGCCACCCGCCGCCGAATTCGCCGTCCATCGGCTGACGTTTTCTGCCTTTCCGGTCATCGGCATCAGTCTGACGAGCAAAACTCGGAGCGTCGCCGATCTCTGGGAGACGGCCCGCTACGACCTCAATCCGCGGTTCCTGCGGATCAAGGGTGTCGCCCGGGTGAATCTTGTGGGCGGTCGGATGCCCGAATACCACGTGGTGGTCGATCCGGGGAAACTGGAGGCGTATCGGCTGACGTTGGATCAGGTCAGCAAGGCCCTGGCCCAGACGAATCAATTCACCTCTGCCGGGATGCACGAGGAGAACCGGCAACTCTACCTGGCTGTGGTCGATACTCGCCTGCGAGACCCGCGTGAAATCGAAAACGTCGTCGTCGCCTGGTCGGGCCAGTCGCCGATCCATCTCTGCGACATTGCCACGGTGCGGCGCGGCTTTGCCCCTCAGTTTAATATCGTTACCGCCGAGGGTTCAGAAGCCGTGTTGATGAACCTCTATGGCCAGCCGGACAGCAATACGGTGGCCATTGCCGACGCGCTTCAAGAAGAGATCAAGCAGATTCGGCAGGAAATGCCGCCCGATATGAAGCTAGCCTTCTTCTACGACCAGTCGCTCTTCGTGCGCGAGGGCGTGCGGAGCGTGTGGGAGAGCATCCTCATCGGGCTGGTTCTCTCGGTGCTGGTGCTGTTCGTCTTCCTGCGGAGCATTTCCGGGACTTTTGTGGCTGCGGTGGTCGTCCCCGTGACCGTGCTGCTGACTCTGGTGGGAATGCGGATGTTTCACATGAGTTTCAACCTGATGACACTCGGCGGCATCGCCGCAGCCATCGGCATGGTGATCGACGATGCGATCGTCGTTGTTGAGGCAATGCACGCCAAGATAATGGCTGGGCAACCGCCGCACGAGGCGGTCCGGCAAGTGATGCATGAGGTCGGTCCGCCTTTGGTCGGCAGTACCCTAACGCCCGTGGTGGTCTTCATCCCGTTGGCTTTTCTGGACGGCGTGGCGGGGGTTTTCTTTCGTGCGCTGGCATTAACGATGGTATTTGCCCTGCTCACGTCGCTCGTGCTGGCAGTCACCTTGACTCCGGCCCTGGGCAGTCTATTGCTCCGCTCTCGCCACGGCCAGGCCCAGGACGAATTGGCTCAGGGGGGGCGACTGCTGCGTTGGCTGATCGGCATTTACGAGGGCGTGGTACGCCGCGCGCTGCGATTTTCCTGGCTGGCACTGGCCTGCATGGCGATGGTAATCGGCGGCGGCGTCCTGCTCTACAATGCATTGGAGACCGACTTCTTGCCCAAGTTGGAGGAAGGAGCCTTCGTGTTGGATTACTATTCGCGGCCCGGCACCAGCCTCTCGGAGACTGACCGGATGCTGCGCCACGTCGAAAAGATCCTGTTGGATACGCCCGAAGTGGAAAGCTTTTCGCGGCGAACCGGTGCTCGGCTGGCACTGTCCATTGCGGAACCGAACACCGGCGACTTTCTGGTCAAGCTGCGCCCCAACCGAACGCGTTCCACGGACGAGGTGATTGACGAGTTGCGGGAAAAGGTCCATGATGCCGAGCCTGCGCTGCACACCGAGTTCCCGGGTGTGCTGAGCGACCTGATTGGCGACCTGACCTGGTCGCCCAAGCCGTGCGAAATCAAGCTCTTCTCCAACGATACCGAGGTGCTTAAACAGAAGGCCAACCAAATCGCCCAAGCCATCGAGAAACTCCCCGGTGTAGTCGACGTCGAGTCGGGGCTGGTGGTCGCTGGGCCGTCGATGCGGTTCGCGGTTCGCCCCGAGGCCGCGGCACGGATTGGGCTTACGGCCGCAGATATTGGCAATACGCTGCAAACCAGCCTCTTGGGCAATGCCTCGTCGTATCTACTCCAGGGCGACCGGACCGTGGGCATCCGAGTTCTCTTGGCCGCGGAAACACGCGATCGGGAACAACGCATCGGCGAAATGCCGATCCGCTCGCAGTCGGGCAATGTTGTTACGTTGAACGATGTCGCAGAAGTCCAATACCAACCGGGTATTCTGGAAATGCAACGCGAGGATTTGCGACAACTGGTGGCCGTCTCGGCGCGGTTTGCCGGTATGGACCTGGGCACGGGCATGCACAACATCCAGGCTCAACTAGGCAAGACGCTCCAGCTTTCACCCGGCACGACGTTGGAATTCGGTGGGCTTTACCAGCAGCAGCAGGA
>JANXQG010000572.1 GCA_025356915.1 Planctomycetota bacterium
GCGCTGGAACTGCGCAGCGAGTATTTCGATCGCGCGGTAAAAACCTACTTTGCAACCGTGATGGGTGAGAACTCTTAATCATGAGCACTGCCGAGGCCACGAAGTTTTCGCAGACGGAACCGATTCCGGGCTATCTGGTCCGCGAGCGATTGGGCGCGGGTGGCTATGGCGAGGTCTGGAAGGCCGACGCTCCCGGCGGACTAGCCAAGGCCATCAAGATCATTTACGGCTGCTGCGACGACGAGCGAGCGGCACGGGAATTGGCCGCACTGAACCGCATCAAGCAGGTCCACCACCCCTTCTTGCTATCGCTGGAACGGATCGAGCGAATCGACGGCCACTTGATCATCGTCACTGAGTTGGCTACATCGAACCTGAAGCAGGAATTTGACAAATGCCGCCAGGCCGATCTTGTCGGCATTCCCCGCAGCGAGTTGTTGGCCCACCTGCACGACGCGGCCGACGCGCTGGATTATATCAGCCAGCAATACTCGTTGCAGCACCTCGACGTCAAGCCCGAGAACCTGCTTCTGGTGGGCGGGCGGATCAAGGTGGCTGATTTTGGCCTTGTCAAGGATCTCCAGGACGTCAATAGTTCGATCATCGGTGGGATGACGCCGGTCTATGCCGCGCCCGAGCTATTTGACGGCCGTCCGAGTATTCACAGTGACCAATACAGCCTAGCGATCGTCTACCAGGAGATGCTCACAGGCGTGCCGCCGTTTGAAGGCCGCACAACGGCCCAGTTGGCGGCACAACACCTGCACAGCCGACCGCGACTGGATCGATTGCCGGCATCCGACGAGCCGACGATCGCGAGGGCGTTGGCAAAAAACCCCGAGCAGCGTTTCGTATGCTGCCGCGACATGATCGAAGCACTCCTGGATGCCGCGCCCAATCCGCGGTCTCGAACCGTTCGGGCACCACTGCGGCCAAAAGTCGAAAGCAACCCCGCGTTGCCACACGCGGAAACTGAAGTCATTTCGCGGGATGCGATTTCGGCAGCCCGGGCAGCCGCCGACACTCCGACCAGCAACAAGACTCAGGTCACCGAAACACCGCTGGCCGTGCGCAACCTACCCCCGCTGCCACTGGATCCCAAGGAGATCGAATGTCGGCCGACGATCTTTCTCGGCGTCGGCGGCCTGGCGGTGCGGACCCTGCAAGCACTCCATCAACGGATCGAGTCGCGGTTCGGCGATCCAGCCGCGCTGCCGGCCTTGCAGTTTTTGCTCTTCGAGACCGACGCTGAAAGTCTGAAGATGGCCACCGACTGTGGCCAGGCGCCGTTGAGGAACGATTCGGCCGTATTGTTGCCGTTGCGTCAGTCAACCGATTACCGTAGCGAGTCGAACGGCCGCTTCAACTGGTTAAGCCGCCGCTGGATTTACAACATCCCCCGCAATGCCCAGACCCAAGGTCTTCGCCCGCTGGGGCGACTGGCCCTGGTCGACAACATGGAGCGAGTGATCGAACAGGTGACGCGCGTGGTGCGTGCGGCGGTCGATCCGGCTGGCATCGTGGCCACGGCCACGGCCACCGGCCTGCCCTTCCGCAATCCATCGCCACGCGTGTTCATTGTCTCCTCGACCACGGGTGGAACGGGGAGCGGCATGGTGCTGGACTTCGGTTACCTCGTCCGCCAGGTCTTGCGCGAGCTGAATCTTCCGGACGACGCAGTGTGCGGCGTGCTGGCCCATTGCACGGGCCGCAATCCGCAGACCCGCGATCTCTCCACGGCCAACGCCTATGCCTTGCTTGGCGAACTGAATCACTATGCCGAACTACAGCATTTCTATCCGGGCGACCCGGCGGCTGGCCTGGCCTCTTTTGGAACGGAAGACGCACCGTTCAATCATACGTATCTGGTTCACCTTGGCGAGGAACTTGAGGCCGATGGTTTCTCGGCGGCCGTTGACACGCTGACGAAGTACCTGTACTACGGCACGGTTACCACCGCGGCAGCTTTCTTTGATAAATGCCGCGCGGTACAACCGGCGGGTAAACCTTCGGCGAGCGCCGCTCCGACTCTGCGGACATTCGGCATTTGCCAGTTGGGATTCACGTCGGACGACCTACCTCGCAGTGCGGTCGATGATCTATGCCGCAATTTGATTCTCCGCTGGCGAGGCAACGAGCTGAATCAGCCTGATTCGGCCGCCACTTCACTATCCGATCCCACAAGCCTCTTGGCTACGCAATTTGCGCGGGGAATTTCCGCGGAAGAACTGCGGGCAACGATCGTCGCACGCAGCGCGGCGGCCGCCATCACGCTGGACGAGGTCGTGCACCGGTTTCATGCCACACTGGCCGAGCAGATGGACAATGACTGTCCATCGTATCTGCTCAGGGCATTGGGTGAACTATTGAACAATCTCGCTCCGCAGCGGAGTTTCCTGACGCGGATTCCGCCGAGTAAAGTGATCCTTGAGGCTTTGGATAGCATGATCCGCTATCAGGGCACGCAAGAATCGCACCGCCTCTGCCTGGAGTCTGCTTTAGAGGCCCCCATTCGAGAGATCGCCACGGCAGCAGGCAGGGAATTGCAACAGTGGCTGGTCAGCTTGGTCAACTTGCCCGAACATCGCCTCGCGGGGGCACAACAGATGGCTGACGGCCTTACCGAACACCTCCGCGACCTCAGCCGTCAGGCGGGTGAGGCAATCCAACTAGCAACCAACGAATTACGATCGCTGAAAGAACTACTACTGAATGACAAGAAGGGCAGCAAGAACTGGTTGCGATTTCGTGGATTCTTCTCCGGTCGCCGGCTCGTGGCCGACCATCGCTTGTCGGAATACTTCGAGTTGCGTCTGCACAAATTGGCGCTCAATGCCTTCTGTCGCCTCTTGGGCATGGTACTCGCGCAGGTGGCCACGGTGGGCGACAAGCTGCGAAACCTTGCCGCCGACTTTAACCGTTTGATCGAGCAATTTTCCGCCGCGCCGGCAGTTGCTGATGAATCGGCGATTCGTACGAAGGCATTGCAGCGGGTCGCCGTCGCGCAAATCGCCGCCAACAAGACGAAGTTGCTTGCCGAAATGGAGCAAGCATTGGAGGAAGATCTTCGCCATGCGGCGACGACCGAAATCCGCGACTTCCGCAGCAAGCTGGCCGTCATCGTGCGGCGGATGTCGCGTACGCTCATCCTGCAAATGCTGAAGGAGTTTGCCATTCAGGAGACTACCGCGGCCCTGGAAGAGCGTCTGCACGAGCCGCTTTTCGAGATCCCCCATGGACTGCGGGAAGCGTTGCCGCGGCGGTTCACCGGTTGCGGGGGACAGCAACGACTGTTGGTGGTCGCCCCTGAGCAACTCGCCCCAGCGGTGACCAGGCAAACTCCTAGCAACGGTGAGTCGCTCGCTCCGACCGTGCTGGCCGATGCCGACAGCGACATGCTGGTTTGCTATGAAGTTGAAGATCAGCCGTTGCGGCGGATCGCCGCCAAGGTACTCGATCAGCGCTTCCAGACCGTCGAGATCGCGTCGCGTTTGCACACGCGGACGGACGTGTCCTGGACGCCGCTCTAGGTTCTACTCCGCCATAAACCGGTTCCGCAACACGCCAATACGTTCGATCTCGACCTCGGTCACATCGCCGGGCTTTAGGTAGACAGGCGGCTGCCGCCCCATGCCGACGCCGCTGGGCGTGCCGCTGAAAATCAAATCGCCGGGATTCAATGTGCAAAACTGCGAGACGTAACTCACAAGGTGATCGACCGAGAATATCAACTCGGCCGTGTTGGAGTCTTGCATCACCTGCCCGTTGAGGCGTAACTTGATCCCGAGCTTTCCCGGCTCCGGGATCTCGTCGGCGGTAACCATCCAGGGACCGCAGGGCGCGAAGGTGTCGAAACTCTTGCCGGAGAGCCACTGACCGCCTGGCTTGTTGCGCTGCCAATCGCGTGCCGAGACGTCGTTTCCACAGGTATAGGCGGCGATGTGGCGGCGGGCCTCGTTCTCGGGAATATAACGGCCGCGGCGGCCGATCACCAACACCAACTCTGCTTCGTAATCGACTTGCGCGCTGACTCGCGGCAAACGGACGGTTCCTTCGTGCGGCAGCAAGGCAGTAGGGAACTTGCTGAAAACCACAGGGCAGGAAGGCACTGCGGCCTTCGTCTCGCGGGCATGGTCGGCATAGTTTAATCCGATGCAGATAATTTTCTCCGGGCTGGGAATCGGCGTCAGCCAGGTCACTGGGGTGGTCACGGGCCGACCGGTGACCAGGGCTTTTTCCGCACGGCCGATTGCTTCCGGTCCCTGGGCCAGCAGTGCCTTGGGACAACTAGACAGCGAGGGGTCGGCGTCGTGAAGATCGATGATTTCGCTGCCGCGCAACCCCGCAATTCGTGGCCCGCGATCGGATTGGTAACTGATGAGTTTCATGGAGTGCTCCAGAGTGGTGCGTAAAACGGAATATATTCCGTTGTATTTGTTTTCCGTTTTTACCGCATCGGCTCGGGATAGGCAATAGGGCGAATGGATCATGCAGAAGATATCGATTTTTCTGGATGCCGAATTACCGATCCGCCAGAATAAGCCGATCGAAGGAATTCGGCTCTTCCGGTATTAGATGCGACGTGGGTTGGGACGATCGCAGCGAGCCCCCATACGAACCAACTTAAAAAATTT
>JANXQG010000582.1 GCA_025356915.1 Planctomycetota bacterium
CGACAGCTTGCCGATCGCGAAGGTATCGTCATCGGCGGTTGTATCGAGCCGCTGGAACCGGTATCCTACCTTGCCATGCTTGGGTATATCGAGCGATCCGCGCTGGTCGTGACCGATTCGGGCGGCGTGCAGAAGGAAGCCTATTTCCTCGGCAAACGCTGTATCACGGTCCGCGACGAGACCGAGTGGACCGAGTTGGTGGCCTGCGGCGCAAATCGCGTCGTGGGAGCCGACCCCACGGCCATTCGTCAGGCATTTGCTTGGGCCATGGAACCGCTAGGCGAATGTCGCGAAGTCTACGGTTCCGGTGACGCCAGCCAGCGCATTGTCCGCCTCTTGGCGTGAAAGCTAGCCTTTCTTAACAATGCCCCTACGAGAGTACCGCCGGCAGGATGGTTCTCTCTGAATGGCCAACTCGTACTCGATAGGGTCCGATGACCTTGCCTGTGTACGGCTTCAGCATGGGATGCGCATCGCTCGGAATGCCCGTCGGTGCCGCATGCCGGATGTCGTGGGCCAACTGGATCGAGGGGCGCACCGTGTCAATACCGAAACCGCGGCCCGCCAGTACCTCTTCGTAAACCTTGGTGTGCAAGTCGGTGAAATTCTCGGAGAACTCCACTTCCTGGCCGTCGACCACGATCGAACGGTAGGTTGGCCGATTGTCCGTGACGATCGCTTTGGGCAGATCGTTGCGATCGACGGAGAGGAGCCATTGAACCCGCGCGTTTTCAAGTTCCAGAGAACCGGCGATTCGCGTGGACGTCGCCACGTGTACCGCGCTCGCCTGGACTGGGCCAAAGAGCCACATCAACATGTCGAAGAAATGGATACCGATGTTCGTGGCCAGTCCTCCCGACCGCTCGACGTCGCCTTTCCAAGAGTTCAAATACCAGGGACCGCGCGAGGTAATATACGTAAGGCAGACGTCGTGTTTGCGACCGGCAGGACGTAGTGCCAGGCTCTGTTTCAGCGCGATGAGCGATGGAAGCAGCCGGAGTTGAAGGACCGAATAGACCCGATGCCCGTATTCGGATTCCAGTTCCTGAAGGGCGTCGCAATTCCACGGATTCAGCACCAAGGGCTTTTCACAGATGGCGTCGGCACCTACCCGAAGCGCAAAACGCGCGTGGGCGTCGTGCAAGTGATTGGGCGCGCAGATGGAAACATAGTGGATACGATTCTCGGCGTTGCCCCGCCGCAGCTTTTCCACATGCCGGTCAAAACGCTCGAACTCCGTGAAGAAACAGGTATCGTACGAGTACTGGTCGAGGATTCCGACCGAGTCGCTGGGATCGAGCGCAACGCACACCCGGTTCCCCGTGTCGCGAATGGCCTTCAAGTGACGCGGGGCGATATATCCGCCCACGCCGGTAATTGCAAAATTCCTGCTCACGGGCACTTCCTTGTGATGTGAGTTGGCGTAAGCCCTTGATGAACTTGGCCGTCGTGAAGCGAGTAGTGGTTCCCATCTTGCCCAACTGCCAGGCAGCCGTCCCCGAAAACCAGGCGATTTCCGGACTTGTCGACCCAGCCTCGCTGCCGGGCAGGATTGCCGAAAACCAGCGCAAAGGGAGGCACGTCACGGGTTACCACCGCTCCCGCACCGACCATGGCATACATCCCCACCGTGTGCCCGCAGACAATCACGGCCGCAGCGCCGAGCGTGGCCCCCCGGCAGATGCGGGTAGGACGAAACGCGTCCTTCCGCTCGATGAAAGCCCGCGGATTGACGACGTTAGTGAAGACCATGTGAGGGCCGCAGAAGACATCGTCCTCCAGAACCACTCCGTCGTAGACGCTCACACCGTTTTGCAGTTTGACACCATGGCCCAGCACGGCCCCCGAGGCGATACTACATCCCTGGCCGACGACGCAATTTTTGCCAATCTTTGCGCCGCTATACACATGGCAGAAGTGCCACAGCTTCGTTCCCTCGCCGATCGTCGCACCTTCGTCGACGACGCTGCTGGGATGAACAAAGTACGGATTGCCGCTAGTCGCAACGACGAGTGGGTCTTCCTGACTCACTTCTGCCCTCCTTGGACGCGATGCCCAGTTTTCAAACAGTGGCGAAGGTACACAATTTCCGTAATGGCGTCAAGTTGAAGTCACCCCCCCCGGTTGTGGGTGCAAGCAGGCGTGTAAATAGTTCGCCTTGACGGCCCCTTGCCGCGAGGTTAAATTGCCGCACCCCACACTAGGACCGAACATGGTGGCAATCCTATCCGATCACAAAATCGCGATTCCTGGGGGAGATACTCTGTTCCATGGTATGCCCGGCCGGCTAAAGGTTCTGTATATCGCCGCGCCCAGCCGCACCGGGGCTTGGCTGGCCGAGGCATTTGCGGCCGATAGCGCAGCCGAGATTCTTTTGGAAGAAGCTGCCGGACAAGCGACGGGCATGGAGCGGCTCCGCGACGAAGTTTTCGATGCTATCCTGGTGAGCCATGAGCCGGGAGAACTCGACGCCCTGGATCTTATCGAAGGCTACCGGACCGGCGGGGCGGAAGAGCCGATCATCGTGCTCGGCACTCCGAGCGAGTCAGAAATGGCCGTACTCTGCTACGAAGTTGGTGCTAACGGCTACGTCTGCGTCACCACAAGTACCACACGGAACCTGATTTGGGTCGTGGCGAGGGCCGTCCAACGCCATCATCTGGTCCAAGAGAACCGCCGCTTCCACCAGGCCGAGCAGACGCGTCTGCAACGTGAACAGGACGAAGCTCGACGGCTCTTGCATGAACAGCGGGCCGCCGTCGTGGAGTTCCGTCCCGGGTCGTTGCGAAAGCACAGTTGCGAGGTAGTTGTACCGGCTGAAACTTCAGTGGCTCTGCCGCCTGAGTTGACGGCCCATTATCGCGAATTGCTGCGAATCTACGTAATCATGGGGGCTGGCAACCTGGCCGACGAGCTGCGGCGATTGGCAGCTTTGCTCGTGGCGGCCGACATCACGGCGCGCCAAACAGTGCAGATGCATCTGCACGTGCTCGCCGAGATGATATCCGGTCTAGGTGCACGCAGCAGCCGGCACATCATGACCCGGGCCGATCTGCTGATCTTGGAAGTCATGATGCATCTTGGCGAAGGCTATCGCCGCAGCTATCGCGAACTGGTGCATCCACCCACCCAACATCTCTTGCCTGGGTTTGAAGGAAATTGAAAATTGGGCTCTCCGCCAAGTTTGCGGATAATTAGGGTGCGGGCGTCCCGGTCGGCACAGCGGAAGCCGACCATGAAATGCAAGTCACGATCGAGCCGCTGCCGCAACGAAGCGACGAGCGGGCGGAATTTGCCAAGCCTGCGCTGCATCCGAGAGACAGCATTCGAGAGACAACCTCTTCTTTACCTCCCCGGATTTCCAGGGCTGTGCCCTTCGCTGGGGCAACGGCTGGGCCTTCGGCCCGATTTCTTGCTTAAATTATCCGCAAAAGAACGCAGAGAGCGCGAAAGAACAGAATTTTTCTATTGCGCTCTTTGCGGTCTCTCGCAGTCAAATCCCTCTCCAATTTCAATTTTTCCTCTCCGCGCCCTCTGCGGTTCATCCCCCCTCAGGTTTTCGGAGGAAAGGGATCTCATGCCCCTCCGTGGCAGGGCATCTCCGTCCCGGGACGGGATGAGGGTTTACGAAACCCTCGCCGAACCCCGCCGCCGCCGTGATAACCGGACTCCCTTCCCACCGCTATCTTTGCGCAGATGGTATTAACCCTAAAACCCGATCAAATTACTAGGACCATACCTTTTTCCTAGACCATCAACTTTGACTGGACGTTTTTCCGATGCTATTTTTCGACAGGGTTGCATTTTCACCAACTTACCAGCAGCCGGAAAAGAACTCGATTATAGGAGGGTGTCGTCCGTGTCCGCAAAAAAGCCTGCCGCCAAAGCCAAACAAAAGATCTCAAACTACGCCAACACCGCCAGTGCTACGAAGCGCAAACCTTCGGCCGAAACCAAGAAGCCTTCGGCCGAAGCTAAGAAGCCTTCGGCCGAAGCCAAGGAATTAACACGGCACATGGACGCCCGCTCCAACAAAGAAGATCGCCGCCAGGACGACCGCCGGCATAAGGATGCATCCGTCGAAGTCCAGCGCCGATCGGACGAACGCAGGGTGAAGGTGAATCGTCGCCGACAGATCGACCCGACCACCTGTGAGCGAGATTATTCGCCGAGGGAGATCGAATTCATGAGTGCCATGGATAACTACAAACGCCGTAGCGGCCGGATGTTTCCCACTTGCAGTGAGATTCTCGAAGTCATCGAGGCCCTGGGTTACGAAAAACGGGCTGAGTTGCCCACTATTGCGCTCCCAGCCGTCGCGGTAACCGTTTCCACGGTGACTGCCGAGCAGGCAGTCTGAGGCTATCCGTCTACGGCTAGAGTTGGGACGAGCCGCAAAAACTGCGCGAATCCGCAAATCTCTCTTGCGTAAAGGGCCTGAGATCGCTATCTTTCTCTCGGAACGTAGCAGTCTAGTGTGGACCGCTACAAGGAAGATTGACCGAGGCGCATGGAACCGGTGGGGAAGAACATATCCTTACGCATTGCCGTGATGTTGGTCGGCGCATGCCTGACGATGGTCGGCGGCTGCACCAACTTTGTCGCCGGTAGTCGCAACGCCGACGGCGTGACACTCTTCCAGCGAGGCCAATATCAGGAGGCCTTGCAGCAGTTTCAGGCGGCGACGTATGCCGACCCGAATAACGCTGACGGCTATTACAACCTCGGCGCGACGTATCATCGTCTGGGCCAGCTCCGTAATCAGCCCGAAAGCCAAGCCCGGGCCGAGACCTGTTATCGCCAGTGCCTGGAGCGAAATCCGAATCATCGCGACTGTCACCGGGGTCTTGCCGTGCTGTTAATCGAAGAAGGCCGGACGACTGAAGCATTCACGTCAATCCAGACCTGGGCTGCCCAATCGCCGTCGCTGGCCGAGCCACGCATGGAGCTAGCCCGATTGTACGCCGAATTCGGCAACAAGGAGGCAGCGACCAACACACTGGCCGACGCCGTGCGGCTGAATCCGGACGACGCCCGGCAGTGGGCAGCCCTAGGCAAGGTGCGCGAGGAGACAGGGAACTCCTCGCAGGCGTTGGTCAATTACCAACGTTCACTGGAGATTAACCCTGGCCAGGCGGACGTAGCAGCCCGAGTCACCGCATTGCAGAGTTCCTTGGCCCAGCAATCCTTGGCTCTTCCGCCTCCGCCTGGCACTACCCAGCCCGTAGTTGCCGGTCAGCCCACTCCTGCCATACGGTAATGTTCGTAGAACGGAATTTATTCCGTTTTCTTGAAAAAAACATGGTAACGGAATGAATTCCGTTCTTCGCGGCGGCCCTCTGTCCAATGCCGCGCACCGACCGTATGATCAAGGGGGCTTGGCATCCGGCGCGCGGATGCTATACTCTGCGCGGGCGCGGATAATACTAACCCGAATCGCAAGCGAGGCGAGTAAACCGTTACATCGCTCGCGCTTTGGGTTAGTATGCTGTTGGTGCAAAACCGCAGAATGTGCCCATGCTGAGTATATTTCCTTCAACCGTCCGGCAATATTTCAAAAATGTCACCCCATCCCAAACCTGTCTTTCGGTTATTGGCCGCACTAGCCGGCTTGACGATTTCTCTCGTGGCCCTGAACCAAGCGTTGGCGACGGGCGGGCCGGAAAATGTCTTGCTGGTAGTCAACCTGCGAAGCCCAGATTCGTTATGCATTGCGAATCATTACGCCGAGTTACGACACATTCCGCCGAGCAATTTTCTCTTCCTCGACTGGGATCCCAAGCAAGAAAATACCGACGTCGACACGTTTCGCGAGAAGATTCTTATTCCCGTACTTCGAGCCGCAAAACTACCGATTCGCGGCCGACAGATCGACTACGTGGTCTACTCCAGTGATTTTCCTTGGGGTATTCGCATTGATGAGGATATCAAAAAATCCAAGGCTGTGCTGGAGAAACAGGAGCAGGGAAAAGAAGAGAAGTCGGTCCTCCATTCACCAATGTGGACGACTTTCACTCCCGTTGCTTCGATCAATGGTCTTACCTATCTGTGGGAGATGATGATGACCAGCAACTTCTATGTCCACCCGCAAAGCAATTGGTATGCTCGTACCGGAGCACCGGAGCAAGCCAAGGAACCTACCTTGGGATTCTCGAGTGCCACGGCCTACGGTCCCCATGGCGAGGCGGGAACCGTTCCGGGACGCCACTACTTGCTGTCGATGATGCTGGCCGTGACGTCCGGCCGCGGCAATACGCGAAATGAAGTACTCAACTACTTAAACCGCAGTGCTACAGCCGATGGCACGCATCCCCCAGGCACCATTTATTTTGTGCAAAACGGCGATATACGCTCCAAGGTCCGTCAGGCTGGATTTCCTGGCGCGGTTCAAAAGTTAAAGGCACTGGGCGTTGAGGCGGAGATCGTCGAGGGTAATGTCCCGCTAGGAAAAAACGACGTTCAAGGGGCGATGCTTGGCGTGGCAAACTTCGATTGGAAGACATCGCAGAGCACAATTTTACCGGGCGCCATCTGCGAGCACTTCACCAGCTTCGGTGGCGACATGCATGGCAACGCCGGCCAGACCCCGCTTTCCGAATTGCTTCGCTACGGGGCAACGGCCGCCAGCGGAACAGTGACCGAACCCTACGCCCTCCCCAACAAATTCCCCTCGCCCATGATGCAAGTGCATTACGCTCGCGGCTGCACGGTCGCCGAGTCGTTTTATCAGTCAGTGCTATGCCCTTATCAACTGCTAATCGTAGGCGATCCGCTCTGCCGTCCCTGGGCGAATATTCCTGAAATCACGTCTACGGGGGTGACTGCGGGCGAGACCGTCCACGACGAAATCAAGGTCAAGCCCAAGGCACGCTTTCCCGTTGGCGTGAAGGCCGATCATTTCGAGATGATTCTCGACGGTCTGAAAATTCGTGAATGTCCGCCGGACGGTCTACTCGAAATCGATACGGCCAATGTTGCCGACGGCGCCCACGAGCTTCGCGTGGTGGCGGTGTCGAAGGGGCCGGTACCGGCCCGAGGTGAAAAGATCATTCCCTTTGCCAGCGCCAATCACCAACGCACGATTCATCTGACCTGTACGCCAGAGAAGGTCGTGTCCGTGAAGAAGTCGCTGATCATCACGGCCAAGTCACCCAAATCGATCAGCATCCGTATTGTCCATGGCACGCGCCTACTGAGTACCATCACGGGCGATAACGGCCGTGTCGAGATTCCGGCGGAAACTCTCGGTCTCGGGCCGGTGTGGTTGCAAGTCGTTGGTATCGGCGATGCGGGGATCAAATCGAATGTCTTTGCCCCGCCGCTGAATATCGTCGTGGAGGAGTGAACTTTGGGTGCTCGTTGGTGAGGGGATAGGCAGTTTTTACCATCGGTTTCCCAGAAGGCCTCAAGCGAACGTGTGGTTCCGTTCCGCCTCCTACCTGTCAAGTGGTATTGGTGAACAATATCACAGGGGAGCTTATTGTAGTCTGATAGCCCAACGGGTAAGATATTAGCTTAATCATCCCGCGCTGCGAATGGTCAGTCGTACTACGGCTTAAGTTCTTGCTGGAAAACACGTTACGGAGGAGCCTGCCACCCACGGGATACTCGTGGCCGGCATGCGGATGCCGGAATATTGCGATGCAAGTTGGATAGAATGGCGAAACTGGAAGAACTGATTCGCGGAGCCACAGTAAAGGGGATCTTGCCGGACCAATTGGTGACGGTCGTAGACGTCAAGTGGATTGGCAACACCGCCGTAGACCTTACCTACAAAGACGCTACGGGACGTCCAGCGAACGAGCTTCTTTATCGCCATAGCGAATCCACCATCGAAATCGTAGCCGAGGGCAGCCCCGAAGTTCGGGCGAGACTGTACCAGATTGTCGAAAAAGCCTTCGACCATGATCAAATTCGTAAGCTCATCGAAGAACGGGCATTGACGGCCGACACGATGGACGCCAGCAAGGTCCGGGGAATCCGCGAGGACATGGAGCGGGCCGAGGCCCGCCGGCTCCAGCTGCACTTCATCGCCACATTCTTCTCCGAAGCTTTCAAGCGACTCGGTGGCAAGACTCACGACCGGGAGCCCAAACGCTTTGAGATCACCAATGTCCCGGCCATCATTCGCAACCGCGACCGGGCCATCGGGCATGGGTCGCCGGTAATGATTCGTTACGAGCGGATCACCTTCGAGAAGGATCTCATCGCCATGCCCGGCAAGGCCCTTGCCGATTTCGTTTGTCCGGGGCATCCGCTGCTTGATGCGACGATTGACCTCACGCTTGAACGCAACGGCGACCTCTTGCGCCGCGGGGCAGTCCTTGTCGATGAAACCGATCCGGGCGATGCGCCCCGCGTGCTGGTCTTCCTTGAACACTCGATTCAGGATGCCCGCAAGGCTGCTGACGGCCAGCGGCGAATCGTGTCGAAGCAGATGCAATTCGTCGAAATCGACTGTGGGAGTTGGAGTCCCCGTTGGAGTCCCGGCTTTAGCCGGAATCTTCCAGAAACACCGCCTAAAGGCGGGACTCCAGCGGGGCAAATGCAATTCGTCGAAATCGACTGTGGGAGTTGGGGTCCCCGTTGGAGTCCCGGCTTTAGCCGGAATCTTCCAGAAACACCGCCTAAAGGCGGGACTCCAGCGGGGACTCCAGCGGAGACCCCAACCATCCGGGCGGCCGGCTACGC
>JANXQG010000585.1 GCA_025356915.1 Planctomycetota bacterium
ACCGAACGACATCAGGCCGCCCTTATAGAAATTCTTCTGCGGAGGCAGACGGAGGTTCTTAAGAAACTGCTGACCTTCATAGACTTTGATGACGTTCGGGGCCTGAGCGGCCGCCCAACGCAACGAACTGTGATCCGCAGCAACACCGCCACTTGCGGGCAATACCGGCTTATCGTCGCGAGCCGACTGGTCGCCCATGAACTTATGTACGCCCGGCTCGGCATCGCTGCTAAAGACGACGCCCTTGTCGTTGGCCACGGCCACCGACATCGGCTGCGAGCCATACTTCTTGTCGAACTTCTGATAGACCTTCGTCTTGGTGCCGGCGATGGTAGACATCACAAGCTGGTTGGCCACATCGTCGGCCACGACCATCGTGTCCGAGTTGCCCGGCATGGAAATCTTAACTGGGTGGGGCAGGGCCGGATCCTTCTCTAGGATCGTGGACAATTTGCCCGTGTCATCAATTTGCTGGATCTTGCCACCGTTGCGGGGGCTGGCCAGCACGACGCCATGATCGCGGTACATATCGATGCCCGTCGCGGTTTCGGGCAGATTTACCTTGCCCATCACCTGTCCGTCCGTGCCTTTGACTTGGTAGACCTTGCCCGGACCAGCGAGGTCACCGGCAGTAACGTAGAGAACCAACTCCGGAATGTTGTCCAGCTTCAACTTGGGAAGAGGCACCATGGACACGTCAGGATTCTTGTAAGCAGGCGTCCCGGGTTGTCCCGGTCCAGAGGGGGCGGAGTAGCCGCGGGGAACTGGGTAGCCGTAGGGAACTGGGTAGCGATAGGGCATGTAATTGCCATAAGGGTTAGGAACTTTCGGTCCCACGGCATAGGGAGTAGGGCCATAAGGTCCCGGGCCGCCGCCACACGGGCATCCACCACCAGGTCCTGATCCAGGTCCGCTTCCCGATCCGGGGCCAGGACCAGATCCCGATCCGGGGCCAGGACCAGATCCGCAGTCCGACCCAGGTCCAGAACCTGATCCAGGTCCCGTTCCGTCGCCAGATCCCGCGCCGTCACCTTTGCCATCGTCTTTGCAGGGGCAAGCCTTGCTGCCCTTACCGTTACCATCTCCCTTGCCATCAGCGTCGCCCTTGCCATCACCTTGGCCAGGTGATGCCTTGTCGCCATCGCCCTTGCCGTCGGCGTCGCCTTTGCCATCATCTTTGCAGGCCTTATCCGACGATGCTTTGTCGGCGTCGCCTTTGCCATCGCCGCTTCCGTCACCCTTACCTTGGCCGTCGCCTTTGCCATCGCCGCTTCCATCACCCTTACCTTGGCCTTCGCCGCTGCCATCGCCCTTGTCGGCGTTGGAGTCGGCCTTGGCCATGGCATTGTCATCGCACTTGCCTTGATCGGCAGAACCATCGCCCTTGCCGTCCTTATCGCTGGGACAAGCCCCAGAGCCTTTGCCTGAACCGCTGCCCGAGCCGGACCCGCTGCCGTCAGAACCAGAGCCACTTCCCTTGTCTGGATTGACGCCAACCGTACGGGCAATCGCGTTGCCTGGATCGTCAACGGTGATATCGTCGCTGCTGTCGGAAGACGTGTCCGTGCCGCTGCTGCCACCGCTCGCGCCGCCACTTCCACTTCCACTTCCACCACCGCCGCCACTTCCACCACCACCACCGCCGCCGCCGCCACTTCCTCCTCCACCGCCAACATGCTTGACGCGGGTTCGATGGTGGCGCACGCCATCATGCACGACAATCACGCGATCATCGTCCACCACGTCGTCATGCACGACCACATCACGATGATCGTCATAAACCACCCGGTCGTGGACCACAACATCGTCGCCGCGATCAACGTAGACGTCACGTCGAGGCTCAACCACATTGGATGGCTCGTCGACAACGACGCGCTCACGAGGAACATAGACCGTGTTGACCGCCGGGCGAACGATTTCTCGGGGAACCGTCCGTACGATTGCTGGCTGAGTATTCACCACTGCACGGGGGGCCGGTGTGAAAGGCACCGCGACCTGGCCAAACAACGGCTCACGATGGCCGTTGCCATCGAGGTAAAGTCCAACTAGGCTGCCCCACTGGCCTTCAAAGATTAGTAGCTTCTTCTCTTCGTTGTAGCCCCAGTTCTCGCCAACTTCGTTGCCCCGATCATCAACGATGCGGAATTTGTCGCGATTTTGCAGCACGGTCGGATCGTTGTACTGCATTTCAATGTGCAGGTACTTCTGCGGTCCTGCTTCTGCCGCTGCGGCCGGTCCGGGACGAGACTGATCGAGCCGCGAAACAGCCCTGTGATGCCAAGCCGAACTGAGCTGAACGCTCGTGTCAATATCAGCGGCCTGTGCGATAGTCAAACCGCACAGCACTACTGTTACCGAGAATAACGAAAGACCGCTTCTCATACGATGACTCCTTAAATTCCGGTTGCCCTTGGTTTTTGCCGTTTAGCCGGCACCCTATATGACGATAAACAACTGCGATTGCCAAACTTTTCCTTCGCGACAGTTTGAGGTGGCGATGATTTTTTCGCCCTAACGCACACCCTCACATCCCTCAGTCTACCAAATTCTAATCTTTCGCACAATAATCATGACGAGTTATGTCTTCCCACCTAGAAGACTATAGACGTAACCCGCCTTCTGAACCCATCTAATGCCTCATCGTCTATTGGATACCTAATTATTCCCGGCCGGAAAGATTTTGCAAGCAGAATTTCTCATGGGGGAGAGAACTGCTTAGAACGGAATTCCATTCCGGTTGCCTGAAAACGGCTAGCCCGCATTATTCATCGTAGGGTGGGTGGAGCACGGAAACTGAATCGCAGTGGTGCGTTGCGCGAACCGGTCTAAACTAGGGTGAAAGGTTGCCGTTCGTTGGATTCCGTGCGTAACACACCATTTCCCTAGGGGGTCGCTCCACGCACCCTACAATTTATGAATAATCCGGGCTAGGCAGCGGAATAAATTCCGTACTACGTAGGTGCATGCCTTGGTAATCTGGGGTATTTGGGAAATTATTTGTTCATCTGGAAGTAAATCCTTGACCGGCAGGCTGTTTGGTGGGATATTAGGGGAATAGCTTAGGGCTTAGGGCTTAGGGATTAGAGCTTGGGGTTTAGAACTAAGTACTAAGCCAAGATCTAGTAATAAGACCTTGTTCCAAGGAAAATCCTTCGATGAGTACCGCCCATTTAGTCGAACCCCACTTGGCTGGGTTCCAGGAAGATTTCAATGCCCTGCGACACGAGTTGGCCAAGGTGGTCGTGGGTCAAGCCGATGTAATCGAGCAGGTTCTGATCGCTGCTGTTGCCGGTGGACACGTCCTCATCGAAGGCGTGCCCGGGCTGGGCAAGACGCTTTTGGTGCGAACCCTGGCCGATATTTTGCAACTTCGTTTCAGCCGTATTCAGTTCACGCCCGATCTCACGCCCTCGGATCTGTTGGGCACATTTGTCGTGATGGAAACGGCCGTCGGCCGCCGCACGTTTGAATTTCAGCAGGGCCCCATCTTTTCCAATTTGGTGCTGGCTGACCAGATTAACCGCGGCCTGCCGAAAACGCAGGCGGCCTTGCTCCAGGCGATGGAAGGCGAAGAGATCAATGTCTCGACTGAGACTTTCCATCTGCCGCAGCCGTTCTTTGTCGTTGGCACGCAGAATCCGCTGGAGATGGAAGGCACTTTTCCCTTGCCGGAACCGGAGATCGACCGATTCTTCTTCAAACTGGTTGTGAAGGGGCCTAGTGTCGACGAGATTGACGCGATCTTGCAGCGCACCTTGGAAAGCGCCCCGGCAGAACTTCGTGCAGTGGTCGATGGCAAGCGGCTATTGGAAATGCGTCAGATCGCTGGCAAGGTGTCTTTGGCCGCCCCGGCTCGCCGTTGGGTGGCTTCGCTTGTAGCGGCTACGCATCCCGATTTCCCAAAGGCCCCGGAGGACATTAAACGCTATGTCCGCTACGGGGCCAGCCCGCGAGCGGCCCAATCGTTGGTCGCCGCGGCCAAGGTGCGTGCCGCGGCGAACGGTCGAAACGAAGTGGCCAAGGAAGATATCGCCGTCGTTATCGCCCCCGCGTTGCGTCACCGCATCCTGCTGAATTTTGAAGGCCAGGCCGAAAACATTCGTTCGGAGATTCTCATCGAGAGCATCGTGAAGAGTATCAGCAGCAAATAAAGATCGCTAAACCGCAAGCGAGACACGGAGGTTCTCGGCGGGAGCATCGTGGAGAGCATGAAAGCGTAACCTGTACCGCATCTTCCTGTCAACCATTTTTCTGTCACTTATTCGTTTCATGCCATTTTTTTCCCCCCAACTGCTGAAGCGAACGGAACTGCTCTCGCTTTCCGCTGCGCGGACCGGTGGCAGTCCGCTCTTGGCTGCGGTGCGAAAGAAGCTGCCCGGCGGCGGAACGGAGGTAACCGGCCATCGCGATTATTCGCCTGGTGATGATTTTCACGCCATCGACTGGACTTTGTGTGCCCGTCGGGATGAACTGCACATCAAGTTGTTTGAAGGCCAGTCCGATCGCGACGTTCATCTGCTCCTGGACTGCTCGCCCAGCATGGGGCTCGGCCGTCCGCCAAAGTTCCAGTTGGCGAGGCAGATTGCAGCAGCCTTGGGCTACGCGAGCCTGATGAATCTCGATCGGCTAGTCGTGGCTGCGTTTGCCGACGGACTG
Organism: Planctomycetota bacterium; assembly: GCA_025356915.1. Lineage (GTDB taxonomy): Bacteria > Planctomycetota > Planctomycetia > Pirellulales > Thermoguttaceae > JANXQG01. Next base: position 4,657 of record JANXQG010000585.1, read on the forward strand.
GCTGCCGATTTGCCGCCGCTACGGCATGCCTCGCGGATCTTGCGGCTGCTGCGGTTTCTTGAAGAGCTGTCGCCTCGCGGCACGAAAACCGATCTGCTGCGTGCCGTCGAGATGTTCGTGCGCCGGCCGCAGCGCAGCGGGCCAGTCGTGGTGATCAGCGACCTGTATGATCCCAACGGTTTTCAGCGCGGGTTCGATCTGCTGCGGTTCCACGGCTACGATCCGCGCCTCGTGCATCTGGTCGATCCCAGCGACGCCGCGTCCGCACTGCTGGGCGACGTGGATCTTATCGACGTCGAATCGCAAACCGGCATGAAAGTTACCATCACCGAACGAACTGTCCGGCGATACCTCGCCTTGGTGGCTGAATTTCACAATGCGGTGCGCGAGTATTGTCGGCGGCGAGGCATCGTCTACATGCCGATTCCGTGCGACATGGCCGAGGACGAGGTCTTCCTGCGCGTACTCGGCTGCCGTCGCGATCGGCTCGCGTCACCATTTCAACCTGTGGCGGCCGTGTCATGAACTTCGCCCATCCGCTGGCATTGCTGTTGCTGATCCTGCTGGTCCCTGTTGCGCTACTGTATTGGCTGCGGGTCCGTATACCGAGCCATACTGTCGGCACGGATCTCTTCTGGAAGAAGGCCCTGGCCGAAGAGAAGTTTCGCTCGCGTTGGCAACCCTGGCGAACCAAGGTCTCGGTGGCCGTGCAAATGCTCATCGTGGTGCTCATCGCCTTGGCGGCAGCGGGACCTCAGATTCCCGCCTCGAAGCGAATGGTGCTGATCCTCGATAACTCAGCCACCATGCGGGCGATTGACGTGTTGCCGACAAGAATGGGTGCGGCCAAGGAGACGGCCGGGCGATTGATCGAAAGCCTCCGCTCATGCGATGAAATGGCCGTGGTCACGGTCAGTCCGGTGCCGATCGAGGTTCAGTCGCTGACGAGCAATCAGGCATTGCTCATGGCGGCAGTCGAATCCGTACAAGCGATGGCCGAGCCAGCGGCGATTGAGTGGGCCGTAAAGCTGGCTCGCGAGATTGGCTCGCCGGACAAGTTTCCTCCGCGGATCGTGCTGATTACCGACGCTTGTTCCAAGGAATCCACAAAACGGATACAGGAGAGCGGAGTCGAGGTGCTGCGAGTAGGCACCGCGATGAGCAACCAGGCGATTACTTGTTTTACCGCGCGGCGGTGCAAAGCCGAACCGACGAAGTGTGAGGTTCTGGTCGAAGTGCGAAACCAGGGCGACCAATCGACCAAGGGTTCGGTGACGCTTGCAGTTGCTGATGAGAAGTCTGAAAAGCCCCTGCACTCCCCTGAGAGAGTGGCGCGGGCGGATCCAAAGCTCCCCTCGCTCTCTGGGAGAGGGGCAGGGAGTGAGTGGCAATCGTTTACCATCGCCAAAGATGGCCGCTGGCAGTATGTCTTTACGCTGGATCTTCCCGTGGCTGCCCGCTTGACGGCCAAGGTCGAACCGGGCGACGCCTACCTGTTTGACAACACGGCCGCGCTCGATGTTCCGGCGGCTCCCGCCGCACACCGGGTGAAGCTCGTGGCTGAGGAGCGATCCTGCCTGAAGGAGATTTTGGTAGCCAATCGACGGATGGAGTTGATTTCCGATGAGGAAGAGGGAAAAGGTCAGGCTGGAAAGCCTGACGTACGGAAGGCAATTTACGTCATCGACGGCAAAACGCCGCATGAACTACCGACTGGCCCGGTGTTGGTTTTCACCCCGGGAGCGTGCGATTTGTGGCAATTAGGCGAGGCCGTGGCCGATCCACTCGTCACGCGCGTGGATGACAGTTCGCCGATCGTGTCGGGCGTGCGGTTGTTCGACGCGTATTTGCCGGAGGCCCGGCAATTGCAAATTGCCGAGTCGGTTCGCGCCGTCACGAGGCCGATTCTCTGGGCCAATACGACGAAGCTGGGCTACGCAATCGATCGCCCTCAGGGACGCGTGGTTGTGATTGGCGGCGACCTAGCCACGAGTAATCTGACGATGCAAGCCGCGTTTCCACGGTTGATTGCCCAGGCACTGGACTGGCTCGAAGGGCAGTTGCCTTGGAAGGATGAAATCGTTGGGTGTGAGGCGTTGGGCCTGGGGCGTGAGGCGTTGGGCGTGGAGCGTGAGGCGTCAAATGGTCTGTTCCCCACGCCTCACGCACCACGCTCCACGCCCCTCGCCTCACTCCCCTCGATCGATCTTCGCGTCCCTTCCGACATCGGCAGCGATGCTTCGGCCTTGGTTC
>JANXQG010000638.1 GCA_025356915.1 Planctomycetota bacterium
TGGGCTTTTTGATGGAACTTTAATCGCGCGGCAACTATCCTAATATCTTAAGATGGTTGCGGAGCGAAGTTTTGGCATAAGGCATAAACGGGTTATCTTATCACCTCAATGATAGGGGGGCCTGGACTTCACGCAATAGGAGACGGAAGATGGAGAAGTGGAGAGGGGCGTTTGCGAAGATTTTGTTTGCTGTTGCCGCAGTCTCTATCTTCGCCTTATGGCCGGGGCCTTTTCCGCTTTTGGCGCAGCGCGCGCTTCGGCCGGTGTTGTCGGCGCGCGAGCCTGTGGATGAGGATGCGGTCTCGGGGAACTTTGCCGCCCCCGACCGAAATGTCGTGCAGGCGCTCAACAGATCCCAAAAGGTGTTGAAAGAACATCGCTACGGCGAGGCTCTGGAAGGGCTTAGCCAGATTCTTCGCAGCAACGAAGACTATTTCTATCAGCCGGACCGAAAGGTTCCGATCTACAAGAGTCTGAAAGCCGAGGCCCAGCAACTGCTGGGGCAGATGCCGAGCGAGGGTCGCGAACTTTATGAAGTCCGCTGTGGGGGCGAGGCTCGCAACAAGCTCAATCGGGCCGTTGCCGCGGGCGATGACAAAGCATTGGCGGAAATCTCCGCCCAGTTATTTCATACTCAGGCGGGATACGAGGCAACCTTTCTGCTCGCCTTGTATCAGATGGATCATGGCGCGCCGCTGGCCGGAGCCTTGACGCTGAAGCGACTCCGCGAAGCAGGGGTGGCGGCTGCGGCGTTCGAGCCGGGCCTGTCGCTCACCCAGGCTGCTTGCTATTACCAAGCCGGAATGCCCGGGGATTGCAAGCAGGTCTTGGTTGATATGAAACGCCGCTTGGGAAAACCCACCTTACCGCTTGTGGGGCGCGAGGTGCCTTGGTTTGAGCAGGAAAGCGATGCCCCAGCTTGGCTGGCCAAATTGACCGGTCTGCAACGGATGGCCGCAGCGGTCGAAACCGACCGCTGGCCCATGTTTCGTGGCGATGCCTCTCGAAACGCTTCGACCGTGGGCGGCGCGCCGTTATTGAACCTCCGCTGGCGGGTTCCGGTCACCGACGTTCCCGCCTTGGAAAAAGCCTTGCTGCAACAGCAGAATGACTATCGCGATCGGGGAGTCGCATTGTTTTCCGGACTTCACCCGCTGGCTGTCGGCGACAGGATCCTCATGCGCACGGCGTCGAACGTGCTGGCGATTGACTTCCAAACGGGGAAGCGGATTTGGCCATCAACGCCCGAAGAAGAGCCGGGGGATACCGGTCCCAACCGCTTTGCCGGCGGGTTTATCAGGCGGAACAACATGAGCCAGCCAAGCCAGTACGGCCAGCGGATTTGGGATGATGCGACCTATGGAACACTCAGCAGCGATGGCAGCCTGGTCTTCGTCATTGAGGAACTGCCCCTGGGAGTCACCGGGCCTAACGGTGGTGGATTTATCATTGTTGGCAACGGTCGCAGCGATCCTTCAAATCGAAGCATTACCAACCGGCTTGCCGCCTACGACATCCAGACCGGCAAGTATCGATGGTGGTTGGGCGGCCAGGAGTCGTTGAGCCAGAGCGATACTTTTTTCCTAGGCCCGCCGCTCCCTCTCCGCGGCCAGCTCTATGTGATGGCTGAGGTCAAGGACGAAATGCGGCTCTTGGCCCTCGATGGGGCTACGGGGAATCTTCTTTGGTCGCAGCAGTTGGCCATGGTCGAATCGAACATCTCGCAAGATCCGGTACGCCGTGTGGCAGGCGTTTCACCATCCTACAGCGATGGCGTTCTGATTTGTCCCACCGGTTCCGGCTGCGTGGTTGCTGTCGACCTGGCAACCCGGTCGCTCCTCTGGGGTTATATCTATAGCCACCCTGGTGAACAACCGACCATGGGCCGCCGCGGGCGGGGGAATCCGATCCAGGCCGCCTTCAACAATCCCAACGGTCCCGTGCCTCGTTGGCTCGACGCTACTGCTACGATTGTCAACGGCCGTGTGCTGCTTACGCCAGCCGAAGCTGATTTGCTTTATTGCTTGAACTTGGCCGACGGTAAGCCCGTGTGGGCTCCCCAACCGCGCGGTGAGCATTATTACATCGCCTGCGTGCATCAGGGGGTGGTGGTGTTGGTCGGCCGCAACTCGATCGATGCCATCAACCTGGAGGATGGCAGCAAGGCATGGGACGGCCGAATCATCAACATGCCCTCGGGGGCCGGTGTTTGCGGCCGCGGCTTTTATGCCGGTGGGCAATACTTCGTGCCGCTCAGTAGCGGTGAGGTCATGTCCATTGATCTGGTATCGGGTAAAGTGCTTTCGACCGTCAAGTCTCGCCGCGGTTCCGTGCCCGGCAACCTGGTCTGCTATCGCGGTCGGGTGATTTCGCAGGGGTTGGACGGTTTGGAACTCTATTATCAGATGGATGCCGCGCGGGACGAAGTGGCTCGCCGCTTGGCCGCTAACCCCGACGACGTCGAGGGGCTTACACTCCGCGGCGAAACATTTCTGGATGCCGGCAAGTCGGCCGAAGCCGTTGCCGATTTTCGTCGGGCCTATAGCCTGGATAAAAAGTCTGAGTCGCATGGCCGTACCCGCGAATTGCTTCGCGATGCCCTGTTGGCCGGGCTGCGCGACGATTTCGCCGCGCATCGTCCGATGGCAGGCGAAGTTGAGCCTCTCCTGGACGACCCGGCGCAACGGGCAACCTATCTCCGCACCATGGCGACCGGTTTGCATCGTGCCGGGGATTGGCGGCAGGCCGTTGAGTACTACATGAAGCTCGTCGATTTAGAGGAGGCGAAGCCTGGCCTGGAAAAAGTTGACCGTTCGTATCTTGTGCGTCGCGACCGCTGGGTCCAGGCCCGGCTTGGCCTCCTTCGTGGCGAGGGAGGCGCCGTGGCCGCTGCCGAGATCGATCGCGTCATGGAACCGCGATTGGAAGAGGCCAAAAAGGAGACAAGCTACGTCGGCCTGAAGCGGTTCCTCGCCTTCTTCGGCAATCAACCTCTGGCGGCGTCCGCGCGGGCTGAACTGCTTCAGCGGCTGACGCAAGCGGGGCGGATCATGGAGGCCGAGCTACTCATGGCCGCCGCCGTCGATTCCACGGACCGCAAGGCCCAGGCTGCCTTGCTGGCCGAGATGGCCATGATTAATTTTCGCGGTAGCCTTGCGGGCAATGCTGATTCTCGTGCCCGCCGCTTGAGCGATGCCGCCGCTTGTTTTCGGCAACTTCAGCGGCAATTCGCCGACGTGCCATGCCACGCCGGCATGACTTCCGGCCAGTGGCTGGCCATCTTTCCCGAGGGTGACGCTCTCCGTAAGGAGGTCAATTGCCCGGCTCCCGCCTGGCCTGTCGGTGAAGTCCAGGCGAGCAATCCCGAGACCAGCCCGAATAAGATTAACCGTGGTCCTCGTTTTGACATGCTCTGGGGCGGGGCCAGGGGGCCATTCTTTACCGATTACACCGTAAGTTTGGAAAACGGCCAGCAGAAAATCAGTCTTCGCGATGGCATGGGAAACTTACAGCAACCGATTCCGCTGATCGAAAATGGCCGTATGTACGGCGGTATGTACAACCCGAATGCGACCCTAGCGCGAAGCTGCGGGCATTTGTTGGTAACTTCGGTAGGGACGAAGATCTGTGCCTTGGATCCTTGGAAGGTATCGGGCAATTCCTCACCGATTGTTTGGTCTCAGGATCTCATCGACACCACGATCGATGGCGGCGGAAACATGGTCTTCGTTAATAATGGTGTGGATCGAGACTTCCGCGCCAATCCGTTCGGTCCGGTCAACGCGCGCTATATCTCCTTCCAGCGGATGCGGAACATTGTGGCCGTCGATCCGGTTTCGGGTGAGTCCCTGTGGGTGCGGCAGGATATTCCTCCACGAAGCGAGGTTTTTGGCGACGAGCAGTATATGTTCGTGCTGTCGCCTGGCAGCAACGAAGCATCGGTCTATCGAGCGATCGACGGCCAACTGCTCGGTATCCGGAAAGTGCCACGACCCAAGTCTGCCGAAAACATCTTTTACGACGGCAGTGATCGCGGGGGCTATTCGGTATTGTCCAATGCGGGGATTGAATTCTTTGGCCGCCATGCCCTCACCTGGGAACAGGGCAAAGATAACAACAGCCGTGTGTTGGCCCTGTTCGATCCCTGGGAGCAGCGGGCGGTCTGGCCGTCACGGACGTTTGCCTTGGGGGCGCGCGTTTCGGTCGTTGGTGGCGAGGCGGTGGGTGTCATCGAGCCGAGCGGACATTTCGTCCTGGTCGCCCTGGCCGACGGCCGCACGATTGCCGATTTGCAATTGGAGGTTCGGCCGCAATTCTCCACGACAGACCTTGTTGTCACGCGGATGGGCGATCAATACATCGTGCTAGCCCACGACAACCGAGTACTGGGGAACGGCAATCAGGACCAGGGATTTCAACCGCCGCAGGGCATGTTTTGTTATCCCATCCGCCAGGCCCGCATTTACGCCCTCGACCTACAGGGAAAACTCGCCTGGCCGGCCCCGGTCGACGTCGATCACCAGCAGTTTCTCCTCAGCCAACCGGGACAGTTGCCGGTGTTGTTCTTTGCCGTCTTTCATTACGACAATCGTGGCGGGCAAATGACGGTGCGAACCTCGCTGGTGGCAGTTGATCGCCGCAACGGCCGCATTGTATATGACAAGGATCTGCGCGGTCCCATGCGCGGAATGGCGGTGGAAATCCGCGGTGATCTAGCGGAAAAGACCGTGCGAATCGCGACCAATAATGAGACCGTCAGCCTGACCTTTACCGACAAGCCCATCCAGGCCACGGTGCGCCACAGCACGGGCGTGAAGAAACCTAGCGGCAAGTTGGGGGAAGCCCTCTTGGATGCCGCAAAGGGCGCAGCCGGCAGTTCGGCGCGCGAGGCAAACCCGTCGGCATCGACATGCGCAGTCAGGATGCGCTGCCCGCCTTCGGTGGTGACGTCCGGCATCGGCAGGGCTTGCAGGCGCAGGGCTTCCTGCAAGAACGCGATCGGTTGCAGGATCCAGCGGTTCTGGTCCAGCGTGGGCAAGGTGCGGGTGCTGAAGGGGCTCAGCGCAAAGCCGCCCCAGCCGGTCAGGCCGACTGCGTCGAACTCATTGCCGGCGCTGTCG
>JANXQG010000692.1 GCA_025356915.1 Planctomycetota bacterium
TCCATCTTCGAGGCTGCGACGTTGGTTTTGTGTGAGCACGGTGCTGATGGAACCACCATGAATCGGGTGGCCGAGGCTGCTGACTTGGCCAAAAGCAGTCTCTACGACTACTTTCCGAGCAAGGAAGAACTGATGGATTTCGTTCTCGATCGGCTTGTTGCTCCCTTCATGCAATCCGTCGAGGAAACCCTGCGAACCGACTTGCTAGCACCCAAAAAGCTCGAAAGAGTGCTTCGGATCGCCTTTGAGAGTGGCACTAAACACAAGACCATCATTAGAATGCTGGCGCAATCGGAAGAAGAGTACCAGATCAAGGAGAGGACTCGTCCGCGAATCCTCCAGGCTTTTACCGCGATTTTCGAGCAGGGAATCGAGGAAGGCTCGTTTCATCCGCACAATCCGGCGCACACCGGTCGCATGTTCTTGGGGGCCTTCGATGAGCTATTCGAGTTGCTGAAGAGCGGTGCGTCCGAGGAGGCGGCTAGCGAGTACGTAGGAGCCCTGATCGACGCAGCCCTGCATGGGCTTTCAATTCACGTTGCGAATAACCCGTGACCGGCGAGGCAAGTTTGTATTTAGATCACGAATCACACGAAGACCGATGACTCGGGAGTTAAACTCATGACAAGGAATAACCATGCGGGAGCAACCCTGGATGCCGGGATTGCTCTTAAGAACAGCGAGAACTGCGAGGCGGCTATCGCGAAAGTCCACCATGAACATGTCGTCCATCGTCTGAATGCTGATACTTGCCAGCAAAATCAACCTAACCAGACTTCTGGATTGGCGTCGGACCATCCAGCCAAGCCTGATCGACGACCCAAATTGCTAGCCATGACGGTTGCCGTGATTCTTCTGATCGTGGGCGGTGGTTGGTGCTTACGGTACTACGGGCCGGCGATTCGCGACACGAAGCAAACCGTTCAAGGCGGCACGCAAGAGGGCAAGGCTACACTCGGCTTCACCCAAACCGACGGTGCCCATCAGGGCACGAGCACTCCCATTGAGACGATTCGCGTTGAGAAAATGGCGTGCAGTGATCGACTCCGCCTCACCGGTGCCCTGGCGGCCGACGAGAAATCAGAGGTAGGCAGCAACGCGGCCGGAATCGTGGCCGAGACTCGGGTTGAACGTGGAAGCTTCGTCAAGAAAGGCGATGTGCTTGTACAACTCGATCCCCGCGACGCTCGCTATGCCCTAGATGACGGCGAGAACACCGTGGAGGAACTTCGTGTGCGACTGGGCCTGAAAGAGTCCAAGGAGTTTCGCGCAGAAGATGTGCCCGAAGTCCAGGCGGCGAAGCTGGCCTCGGAACTCGCCGAAAAGAACTACCGCCGCGCGGAGGAACTCAAGCCCGGCAATGCAATCTCGCGGAGCGATGCCGATCAGATCGACATGGAATACCGCTCGGCCATCCAGCGACACCGCCTGGCGCTGCTCCTGGCAAGACAACTGAACCAGAGCTATCGTTCGGCCCTAACCCATCTAGCCGTCCTACAGAAAGCCTTGGACGACTGCTCAATCCGCGCACCCTTTGATGGCGTGGTCGGTGAACGCAATATCTCCGTCGGTGAGCGCGTCATCGCCTTGTTTCCCGGCGCCAAGTTGGTCACGCTCCTACGAATCGATCCTCTGCGGCTATCGCTTACGGTGCCTCAGCAGGAGATGGCCCGCGTCCAAGTCGGCCAGACGGTGACCTTCGAGACGGACGCATTTCCGGGCAAGACGTTTACAGGAACAGTTCGGTACATCACTCCGGCGGTGGCTACCGACACACGTTCGCTGTGTGTCGAGGCGATCGTGCCCAATCCGGGCGATGTTTTGCGTCCCGGACTGTTCGTCACCGCGGAATTGCAGTTCGCCCAACAGAAGACCGAGATTTATGTCCCCCGGGCAGCCGTTTGCAATCGAGGCGACGTGGCGGCTGTGTTCATCGTTCGCGATGGAATTGCCCGCGAGCAGGTTGTTGCCTTGGGCAAGACCGATCGGGAGAAGACGGCGATTCTCGCCGGACTGACGGGCAACGAGACCTTGGTTGCGCATCCTGAGCTCATCCATGACGGAGACGCGGTGCGCTAATGAATTCAATTACCCGCCAAGATGTCAAAGCTGCTGTAGGTCAGGCTTTCCAGCCTGACAGTAAACCGTGCAACGTCAGGCTGGAAAGCCTGACCTGCTTGATATTCTGGCAGGTGGTTGAATGAATTACCTCGCAGCCATCTGCGTCAAACGTCCCGTCTTTGCCACCGTGCTAATCCTGGTGCTGGTGGTGTTCGGCATCTCCGCCTATTTCAAGCTCGGAGTCGACCGTTTTCCCAAGATCGATTTTCCCATCGTCACGGTGACCACGCGTCAGACAGGCTCGGCACCCGAGGAAATCGAGACGGAAATTACCGATAAAATCGAACAAGCCGTTAACACGATCAGCGGAATCGACGAGTTGCGGTCCGTTTCCTCGGAAGGCATCTCGCAGGTATTCATTGCGTTCTCGATGGAGAAGGACATTGACGTTGCGGCGCAAGACGTACGCGACAAGATCAACGGCGTATTGCCCGATCTGCCCAAGGATATCGACCAGCCGACGGTCGAGAAGCTGGACCCGGATGCAAGCCCGGTGTTAACCATCGCGGCCTCGGCTCCGGAGCCGGCTACGCTGCGGGACATCACCGAATATTGCGACAAAGTATTGCGTCGTCAACTCGAGTCGTTGGGCGGCGTCGGGCAGGTGATGTTGGTCGGCGGCCAGTCGCGGCAGATCAACGTACAACTTGACCCGCTGAAACTGCGAGCCCACAACCTGACCGTGGCCGACGTATCGCGAGCCTTGGCGGCCCAGAATCTCCAGATGCCCAGCGGTTCGATGAAGATGGGCGAAACCGAATACACGCTCCGCACCATGGGCCGCGTGACCAATATGCAGGAGATGGATCGCATTGTGGTGAGTCACCTCAACGCACATGCCATCACGATCGGCGACCTTGGCCATGCGGAGGACTCCACCGAAGAGACCAAGAGTACCTCGCTCTACAATGATACGCCCTGCGTGTTGATGAATATCCGCAAGCAGTCGGGCTCCAACACCGTCGCTGTCGTGAGCCACCACAAAGAGCGGCTAGGGGAACTCAGCAAGCTTGCCCCGAAAGGCTACCGCATCGACGTGGTGCGCGACCAGTCGGTCTTTATTCAGACCTCGATCAACATGGTGAAAGAACACTTGATCATCGGCAGCATCCTGGCGGGCCTCGTGGTCTTTTTTTTCCTGGGCAACACCCGCGCCACGCTCATCGCGGCCCTGGCGATCCCCACGTCGATCATCGCAGCCTTCGCGATCGTCGACTTCATGGGCTTCACGCTCAATAGCATCACGCTTCTGGCCCTGACGCTTTCCGTGGGCATCGTCATCGACGATGCGATTGTGGTCATGGAGAATATCCTGCGATTTATCGAAGAGAAGAACTACTCGCCCTATGAAGCCGCGATCGCCGCCACCGCCGAGATCGGCATGGCCGTCATGGCGATTACCGTCTCACTCGTGGCCGTATTCCTGCCGATCGCCATGATGTCGGGCATCGTGGGCAGGTTTCTCAAGTCCTTCGGCATTACCATGGCGGGCACGATCCTGGTGAGCATGTTGGTCAGTTTCACCCTCACGCCGATGCTTTCCGCCCGCTTGTTCAAGGGATCGTCGAAAGACAAAGACGATGGCGCCGATGCGCTGTACACCGAGAAGCGGCGATCCCGGTTTCAAATCGTCTATCAAGGCGTCGAGTACCTTTACCTGGTAGCGTTAAGGTTCTCGCTACGGCATCGCTGGATCGTGGTAACGGTAGTGCTAGGCTCCATGGCCGCGCTGGTGCCGCTGTTCGCCATGGTCAACAAGAACTTCTTGCCCGACGAAGATTCGTCGGAGTTTCAACTGAACGTGCAGGCACCGGAAGGGACGTCGCTGGAGGCCACGCAGGTGTTGATCGCAAGGATTGCCCGCGATATCCGCCAACTCAATGGTGCGCGCTATACGATCAGCAGCGTGGCCGATACCGACGAACGCACGCCCTATAAAGGCACGATTTATGTGCGTCTGGTCGATCTGGATGACCGCAAGTTCGGACAATTGGAAATGATGCAGTTCGTGCGGCTGAACATTCTGCCGGCCTACGCGGCCAACAAGCTGCGGATCAGCGTCAGCCCGGTGTCGGCCATCTCCGGCGGCGGCATGGGCAATAGCAATATTTCGTATATGATTGGCGGCCCCGACATCCGTGAGTTGGAGCGATGCGCGAAAACCGTCATGGCCGACCTGCGCCAGGTGCCGGGGGTCGTCGACGTCGATTCAACGCTCTCGCTGGGCAAGCCGCAGTTCGCCATCACCGTCGATCGTCCGAAGGCCGGCGAGTTGGGGGTTTCCATCTCGGATATCACCAATACGCTCCGACTGTTGGTGGCCGGCGAAAAAGTTTCCGACTACAACGAAAAGGGGGAGCAGTATGAAGTCCACGTCCGCTCCATCGCCGATGCCCGAAATCGCCTTGACGAGTTGAATATGGTTACGGTCCCGTCGAGCAAACGCGGCCCCGTGCCGCTGGGCGACGTTGTCCACTTCGAGAAAGGAGCCGGTCCGGCGCAAATCAATCGACTTTCTCGCACCCGTCAAGTCACGATCAATGCCAACACCGCGCCGAATACCTCGGAACAGATGGTGCTGGACGAGATTGCCAAATCGGTTGAGAAAATCGGCATGGGACCGGAATACCACACGGGTCTCTTGGGAAAATCGAAGGAGATGGGAAAAGCGTTTCGAGGGTTTTTCCAAGCCTTCATTCTAGCCTTTATCTTCGTCTACCTGTGCCTTGCGGCACAGTTCGAGTCCTGGCTCCACCCGATCACGATCCTGCTCTGCCTGCCCCTGACGCTGCCATTTGCACTGGCCTCGCTCCTTATCTTCCATCAATCCTTGAATCTTTTCTCGTTGCTGGGCATCATGGTGCTGTTCGCCGTGGTCAAAAAGAACTCCATTCTACAGATCGACCATACCAATCATCTCCGCGCCCAGGGGATGCCGCGATTTGAAGCAATCGTAACTGCCAACCGTGACCGGCTTCGCCCAATCTTGATGACCACCGTGGCCTTTGTGGCCGGCATGATCCCCACGTTTCTGTCCAACGCCGCGGGTTCCGAAACCAACAAGGCCATCAGCGGCGTGATCATCGGCGGCCAATCTTTGTCATTACTCCTGACGCTCTTGGCCACACCCGTCGCCTATTCCCTATTCGATGACTTGGCCGTTCTATTCAGAAGGCGGTTGTCCCACGAAATCGTTCACCGCAATCCACGGAACTGACTCCACGGCTTTTCGGTCGGCAGGGCCGCCGGCACCTCGGGGCTGTCGTGCCGAGAGACCTTCAGCGGCACCCCCTGTGCCCATGTGATGCTGCCGCCACATTTTGGACAACGGGCGACCTTCTCAGACAACATTGTGGCACAGTGGGGACAGTTCAGTGTATCTTTTCCCAAACGAAACCATTTCAGTGGCAAGGTCACCAGTTCCGACGGAACATTATCCCAACGGATTGGACGATGGCAGTGCTGGCAGATCTGGCCGCGGCCATCGAGCCGGCCGGCACAATGAGGACACGAGGCCCGACCATCGAGCGCGAAGGCGGCCACAACACCGAGCGGCCCAAGAAACAGTCCCAGCACCGCCCCGGCAATTGCCGCGTGACGCGCATGGCCAATGATCCCAGCCGCAATACCGGAACTGAACCAGATCCATAGGATGGTGAAGCTGGACATTATGCATCCTTCTCCCCACCTATCCTACATCGAATGGGGTTCAAGAGCAATGGGCGCACACCTTGTGGCGGCGTCCCGCCAAACCGACTTGAAACGTCGAATTACTTGCCCGCTTCCATCGTGGCCTGGATGTCGCCCAGGCTGCGGCCGAGCCGTTTTCGCCTAGAGTTAGCGTTATCACCAGTCGAGGGGGCGTCCAATCGCGGAGTTTCCGCTTCCGGCGAGGTTCGCAGCAAGTGCAACATCCGCGCGTTCATGTCCTGCCCACTGTGCGAAGGACCTAGCTCGCCCACGGCATCGTGAACCCCGTACAGGACGGCCTGCCGCACTCCCTCACGAATCCAGTTGAAGAAATTCATCGTTTTCGCCTCCATGCCAAACAAAATTCCGACATCGCAGGCAATCATTCTGATTCGCTGCGCCGAACCGATACACTACCGAGAGACCGGTAGCATGTCCAGGCGAGATTTTGACCATGAAATTTCCAAACCACCCCCAACTTGCGCAGTTTTCCAGAAACTGGCTTTTTCATCGTGAAATGGTAATGGTGGGATCGTTTCACTCTCACCACCCTACGGGCTAATATTTTTACCTGTAGGGTGGGTAGAGCGCAGCGAGCCGCAACCTACAATTATTCGCATTCTGTAGCTATACTCCTCGCGGTTGAGATTGTCCCAATCCATACCAGCCCGAAGCGCAAGCGAGGCAACGACTTAGCAACCTCGCTCGCGCTTCGGGTTAGTGTCGGCCTCAACCGCGAGCAGTATAGAACCAAAAGAGCCAGAAAACTGAGCTTGCATCCGATCCTGCCCTCGGGTAACAGTGAATGGCCATGACTTCCCCAAATTTCATCATCATCAATACTTCCACCTCGACGGTTTGGGGCGACCCGACCGTACCCGAGTCGTTGCTCCACTGTATTGCGGAAAATCCCGGCAACCTGATCCAGGCTGCGACGTCCCGCCCGGTGAAAATCGGCCGCGAAAGTCTCATCGTCGAGGCTGAGTTGACGGTCGGCAATCGATCGGTACCGGTGGCTGTCA
>JANXQG010000010.1 GCA_025356915.1 Planctomycetota bacterium
CAAGAGAGATTCTCGGCTCTTTGGCTTTGGAATGCTCTGCACTCGTTCGGGCGCGCGGCCCTCCGATGCGGGGGAATCTTGCGATAGTTTTCTGGTCGCTTTACGCAGCCAGGGACTTGACAACAAGATCGCGTCTAGCAATAATCGTGCTTGTAGTTTGTACTGTCCGGGACAGGAATTCTCGGAGTGTTTCCGAGACCCGTGAACAGCTACCAATAATCGTTGCTCGCCCGCCGCGGCCGCGATTGTACTGTTCCCTTCCCGCCCCGATAACATCGAGTTCCGAGGATACTGCCATGCGAAGCGTTCTTACCTTTTCCGCCATCCTTCTGCTACTCGTGCAAGTGCCGCCGAGCCGCGCTGCCGATGAAGGCGCCGCCGCCCCGCTGCTGATCGCCGAAGGCCAATTCAAGCCGACCATGGAATCGCTCAAGCAATACAAATGCCCCGACTGGTTCCGAGACGCCAAGTTCGGCATCTGGGCGCACTGGGGTCCGCAGGCGGTGCCGATGGACGGCGACTGGTACGCCCGCGGGATGTACGAACAAGGCAGCGGGCACTACAAGTACCATATTGAACATTATGGGCATCCGTCGAAGTTCGGCTACAAGGACATCATTCCGCTCTGGAAGGCCGAAAAGTGGGATCCTGATCGTTTGATGGCCCTGTATAAGAAGGCCGGGGCCAAGTATTTCGTGAGCATGGGCTCGCATCACGACAACTTTTTCCTGTGGGACTCGAAGCTGCACCCATGGAACGCCGTGAATATGGGACCCAAGCGCGACGTGGTGGGTGATTGGCAGAAAGCCGCCAAAAAACAAGGGTTGCGATTCGGCGTCTCCGAGCACCTAGCCGCCAGTTTTACTTGGTTCCAAAGCAGTCATCGTTCTGACAAGTCCGGGCCTTTGGCCGGTATTCCTTACGATGGCGCCGATCCGAAGTACGAAGATCTGTATCATTTTCCTGCCGAGCCTGGCGACACGGGCTGGAACAGCAAGAATCCTCGCGTGCAGAAGCAGTGGTATGGCGAGATCAAGGAACTGGTGGACAATTACCACCCCGACTTGCTCTATAGCGACAGTCCGGTGCCGTTCAGCAATGAGGCCGGACTGAGCATGATAGCTCACCTATACAACAGCAGTGCCGCTAGCAACGGCGGCGTGGCCGCCGTGGTCTACAACTGCAAGCAAAAGTCCGAAGGGCGTTGGGTCGAGGATCTCGAACGTGGCGTCATGGCGAAGATCGACCCGAATCCCTGGCAGACCGATACGTCGATCGGCGACTGGTTTTACAACCGCAACTGGAAGTTTCGCCCGGTGAGTTGGGTCATCCATATGCTCGTCGACAACGTGAGCAAGAATGGCAATTTGCTTCTAAATGTTGTACAACGGCCCGACGGCTCGCTCGATCCGGAAGTCGAGTACATGCTCAAGCAACTCGCCGATTGGAACGCGATTCACGGCGAGGCCATCTACGGCAGCCGGCCATGGCTGGTTTACGGCGAGGGACCGGTGCGCAACAATCGCGGCGGAAATTTCAACGAAGACTTCAAATACACTGCAAAAGACATCCGCTTCACTACCAGGGGCAGCACGCTCTATGCCATCGCTCTGGGCTGGCCGAGCGACAACACACTCGTCGTGCGTTCGCTGGCCCGACTTGCCGATGGCAGCAACGTCGTCTCCTCTGTCAGTTTGCTGGGCCACGAAGGCAAGGTCGAGTGGATGCAAACTTCCGAAGGCCTGGTGATTGAATTGCCCGAGAAGAAGATTTCAGAGTTTACCTGTGGTTTGAAGATCACAGGCAACCAGCTCAAACCGGCGCCGATTGTCGAAAAGTCCGCGGCAATTAGACCGGACTGCGGCGGTGCAATCAAGCTCGACGCGGATTCAGCCGATCTGCACGGCGACCAGATCAAAGTCGAGCAGCGTGGACCGCTCTCGAATATCGGCTTCTGGGACAATGCCAACGACTGGGTTTCATGGAACGTCGAATTCGCCAAGCCTGGCACCTATCGCGTTACGGCCCATTGCGCCTTGCCCGATGGCCGGACGCAGCTTGCTGCGGATATCGCGGGCAAGACGCTGGTGGGATCGGTTGTTGCAACCGGAAATTGGGACGTTTACAAGCCGGTTGATCTTGGCAAGGTGAAAATCGCCAAAGCGGGCGTTGTCAAGGTTAGTCTTCACCCCGGCCAATCCGACGCCTGGCTGGCGATTAACCTCCGCGATGTAAAGATCGTGCCTATCAAGTAAAGTGGACGCGGCCTCCCGCAGCACAAAAAGCAATTAGGACGCCGCTTCTACTCCCCACCTCTGTTTCGCGCCCCGATGACCTGCTCGGTAAAATCGTTGAGCCGTTTGTTATTTCCTCGTCGCCACGTTACGCCGTTCGATTTTGATGTGAAGAGTGGCCGTTTTCAAGCCGGGCGCGCTGGCCATCAAATCGACTTCGCCCGGTTTCTGGCCGGCGCGCACGACGACCATGCACAAGGGCCGGTTTTACTTCCATGTACCCACGAACAATGACGATCAATCGCATGCCCAGAATGGAAGTATCGTAGCGCAGCAACTTGCGCACCGGCAATCAGCAATCGCGCAAAAATATGTTCTAAATGCGCAGACCGCGTATCAGTTGCAAGAACCCATGGTATAATCGCAGTTAACGTAACCTGACAAATCCGTAGCGAGAGGTGGCCGTTTCGCTGTTGCCGATGTCCAAAATACCAAAGGTGGCACTGCTTGTGGAGACAGCCCGCGGCTATGGCCGGGACGTGCTTCACGGAATTGTGCGCTATGCACGACTCCACGGGCCATGGGCCTTTTATATTACCCCGGGCGATTTCGTGCAATCCCTGCCCGAAATGGAGGAATGGGGCGGCACGGGGATCATTGCGCGGATCGAGACTCGTCAGGTCGCCAAGGCCATTCTGGCGACGCGACTCCCGGTCGTTGCGATGGATCTGTCCGAAACCCAATTGGCGCCGGGAAGCCCCTGGTCGCGGATGAGCCAGTTGACTTCGGACTCGGAAGGAGCTGTGCGACTGGCCGTCGAGCATTTGCTGAATCAAGGAGTTCACAATTTCGGGTTCGTCGGAATTTCCGGTAAGGTGTGGTCGGACCGGCGGCAGCATGCCTTCGCCCAACAGATGGCCGAAGCGGGTTGCGAGGCTCATGCGTATCGTTATTCTTGTCGCTCGCGGCTCCCATGGAGCCGAGAACAGACGGTAATGTCGCGTTGGTTGGAGGGATTGCCGAAGCCGGCGGGCATCCTGGCATGCAATGACGACCGTGGGCGCGAAGTCCTCGCCGCGTGCCGGCAAGCGAGACTGCGGGTGCCCGAAGAGGTGGCCGTGATCGGCATCGACAACGATGAGTTGCTGTGCGACTTGTCCGATCCGCCGCTGTCGAGTGTGACCCTGGGCGCGGAGCGGGCCGGCTTCGAGGCCGCCGCCCTCTTGGACGATCTCATGGCGGGCTGCGTCAAGAAGCCTCGGCGATTGGTCGCTGCTGCACTTGGGGTCGTCACTCGCCGTTCCACCGATGTGCTGCTTCACGAAGATCAGGAGATAGCGGCCGCCCTGCGTTTCATTCGCGACAATGCGGGCCGGCCTATCCGCGTCTATGACGTGGTTGCGAACTTGGGCGATGCCCGCCGCACGCTGGAAATCCGCTTTCGTCAGGCGATGGGACGCTCGATCTACGCGGAGATTCAGCGCAGTCGCCTGGAGCGAGCAAGACAACTGCTCCTGGAGACCGACATCGCACTTCCAAAGGTGGCGATGGCATGCGGCTTTGGCAGCCCCAGCCATCTGGCCGCCGTCTTCGGCCGGAGCCTGGGAGTAACTCCCATGAAGTATCGAGCCAACAACCGCGTTCGCTAGAAGGTCTTTTATGAAAGCAATGAATCAGTTTGCCATCGGCGTCGACTACGGTACTAATAGTGTGAGGGCCCTGGTGGTCGACACCGCCGACGGTCGGGAAGTGGCCACGCACGTCTACAATTATCCCAGCGGCGAAGCGGGCGTCCTCTTGGACCCCAGCGATCCGCATGCCGCCCGGCAGAACCCCGCCGACTATATCGAGGGCTTCTACCAGTCGGTCGGTTGCGCCGTGCAGAGGGCCGCGGCCGATCCGAGCTTTCGCCCCGAGCGGGTCGTCGGCATCGGCGTCGACACGACCGGTTCGACGCCCATCCCCGTCGATCGCAACGGCTGGCCGCTTGCCCTCGCGGCGGAGTTCGCCGGGGAACTGGCCGCCCACGCGTGGCTTTGGAAAGACCACACGGGCTACGGCGAGGCAGCCGAGATCACAGAGAAGGCCAAGAAGGTCCGCGATAAATATCTCAACAAGTGCGGCGGCGTTTACAGCAGCGAGTGGTACTGGTCGAAAATCCTGCACTGCAAGCGGTCGTTCCCCAAGGTCTTCCAGGCCGCTTACTCCTGGGTGGAACTGGCCGACTTCGTCCCCGCGTTTTTGACCGGCAACCTCGATCCCGACGCGCTTCCCCGCGGAATATGCGCGGCGGGTCACAAGGCCATGTATCACGAGGACTGGCAAGGGCTGCCCAGTGCCAAGTTCCTCGCCGGTCTCGATCCCGACTTGGCCGCGATTCGCGATCGCTATGCGGTCCCAGCCTTGACTTCCGACCGCAGGGCCGGTTCGCTCACGGCGGAGATCGCAGCCAAGGTCGGCCTGCCGGCTGGCGTGGCCGTGGCGGTGGGCGCCTTCGACGCCCACATGGGCGCCGTCGGCGCGGGCATCAAGCCCGGCACGTTGGTGAAGATCATCGGTACCAGCACGTGCGACATGATGGTCGCGCCCATGAATAGTCCCCTGGTGGACATCCCGGGCCTTTGTGGCATCGTGCCCGGTTCCATCGTGCCGGGCATGTACGGGCTGGAGGCGGGCCAGTCAGCGGTGGGCGACATCTTCAACTGGTTCGTCAAGTCGCTTGCGCCGGCCCAGTATTCGGCCGACGGCGATGGCCATGCGGCCCTGACCCGCGCAGCCGAGCAGCTTTGCCCCGGCGCCAGCGGCCTGGTCGCCCTGGACTGGAACAACGGCAACCGCACGGTCATCGTCGATCCGTTGCTTAGCGGGCTGTTGGTCGGGCAGACGCTGCATACCACTGCGGCGGAAGTCTACCGCGCGTTGATCGAGGCCACGGCCTTCGGCGCGCTGGTGATCATCAACCGCTTCGAGGAGTACGGCGTGAAGGTTAAGGAAGTGGTCAATTGCGGCGGCATCGCCGAGAAGAACCCGCTGGTCATGCAGATCTACGCCGATGTCTGCAACCGTCCGATGAAGATCAGCCGTTCGGCCCAGACCTGCGCGTTGGGCGCGGCACTCTTCGGGACCGTGGCTGGCGGCGGCTACAAGTCGGTAGAAGCGGCGCAGCGAAAAATGACCGGCGTGAAAGAAATGGTCTACAAGCCCACCAAGGCGGCCGCCGCGGTCTACGCGGAGCTTTACCGTGTCTACCGCACATTGCATGATGCGTTCGGAACGGTTGGCGTGAAGCATCGGCTTCACGGAGTCATGAAGGATCTGATCCGTATTCGCGACGAAGCAAGGCGAGGGAGCGGTTAAGTGCTTGAAGACCTGAAACAAATCGTCTGCGACGCCAACCGGGATCTCGTTCCCAGCGGGTTGGTGACGTTGACCTGGGGCAATATCAGCGGCATCGATCGGGAAGCCGGGCTGATCGTCATCAAACCCAGCGGCGTGGCCTACGAGCGCTTGCAGCCGGATTGCATGGTCGTCGTCGATCTGGACGGCCGCGTCGTGGAAGGGCACCTCAAGCCATCAAGCGACACGCCCAGCCACGTGATCCTTTACCGGGCATTCGCGGGCATCGGCGGCGTTATCCATACTCACAGCCGGCATGCCACGATGTTCGCCCAGGCCCGCCGCGAGATCCCATGCCTAGGCACGACGCACGCAGACCATTTCTACGGCGCTGTGCCCTTGACCCGACCGCTCACGGAACAGGAAGTCAGGGAAGATTACGAGGCAAATACCGGCCGAGTGATCGTCGAGCGATTTGCGCATATCGATGCGCTGGCGATGCCGACCGTGCTCGTCGCAGGCCATGCCCCGTTCGCCTGGGGCCCTACGGTTGGCAAGAGTTTGGACAATGCGATCGCCCTGGAAGCGGTGGCAGAGATGGCAATGGGGACATGGCTGCTCAACGACCGCGTCGCTCCCCTGGAAAATTACGTTTTGGAAAAACACTATCATCGCAAGCACGGCCCGGCCGCGTACTACGGGCAGAAGGAGGAATA
Organism: Planctomycetota bacterium; assembly: GCA_025356915.1. Lineage (GTDB taxonomy): Bacteria > Planctomycetota > Planctomycetia > Pirellulales > Thermoguttaceae > JANXQG01. The sequence goes on from JANXQG010000010.1 coordinate 6,287, forward strand.
GGCACATGGAACTGAAAAACTTGGAAGTGTGGTTTATTACGGGTTCGCAGCATCTCTACGGTGAAGCTGCCTTGCAGAAAATCGCTGCAAACAGCCGTTGCGTTGTCGAGGGTCTTAACGCTTCGGGCCGCCTCCCGATGCGCGTGGTCTTCAAAGCCCTGGTTACGACGCCGCAGTCCATCCTGGATGTCTGCCGCGAGGCGAACGCGTCCAGCCGATGCGCCGGACTCGCTTTCTGGATGCATACTTTTTCGCCGGCCAAGATGTGGATCGCGGGGCTGACCGCTTTGCAGAAGCCGTTCGTCCACCTGCATACGCAGTTCAATCGGGACCTTCCCTGGTCGACAATCGACATGGACTTCATGAATCTGAACCAGGCCGCCCACGGTGACCGCGAGTTCGGCTTCATCTGTACGCGGATGCGAAAGCCTCGCAAGGTGATCGTCGGCCATTGGCAGGACCCGGAAGTTCTGGACCGGCTGGCGGCCTGGCAGCGGTCCGCCGCCGGATTGCAGGAGATCCGCAGTTTGAAGGTCGCGCGCATCGGCGACAACATGCGGCAAGTGGCCGTGACCGAGGGCGACAAGGTGGAAGCCCAGATGCGTCTTGGCGTTGAGGTCAACGGCTACGGCATTGGCGATGTCGTCCGGCGGATCGCCGAGGTTTCCGATGCCGACGCCGAGTCCCTCGCGGCCGAGTACGGCAGTCTTTATGCACTGGCCCCGGAACTGCGGCCGGGGGGCAACAAGCTCAGCGCGCTGCTCTGCGCGGCCCGCACGGAATTGGGGCTGCGGCATTTCCTCGAAGAAGGCGGCTTCAAGGCGTTTACCGACACGTTCGAGGACCTGCACGGCCTGGAGCAACTGCCCGGCGTGGCCGTTCAGCGACTCATGGCCGACGGTTATGGGTTCGGCGCAGAAGGCGACTGGAAGACAGCCGCCCTGGGCCGCGTGATGAAGGTCATGGGGGAGGGGCTCCCCGGCGGCACGTCGTTCATGGAAGATTACACCTATCATCTTGACGCGGCGGCGCCGCTCGTGCTCGGCGCGCACATGTTGGAGATCTGCCCGTCGTTGGCGGCGGAGAAGCCGTCGTGCGAGATCCATCCCCTGGGCATCGGCGGCAAGGCCGATCCCGTGCGACTGGCGTTCACAGCCCCGGCCGGACCGGCGGTCAACGTCGCCGTAATCGACATGGGGGACCGTTTCCGAATCCTCGTCAACGAGGTGGATGTTGTTTCGCCGCCGCAGTCCTTGCCGAAGCTGCCCGTGGCGCGGGCCTTTTGGAGGCCGCGGCCCGACTTGAAGACTGCGGCAGCATGTTGGATTTACGCTGGTGGTCCGCACCATACAGTGCTGAGCCAAGCGGTTGCCACAGAGCAGATTGAAGACCTGGCTGAGATGCTCGGCGTCGAATGCGTGAAGATCGATGGCCGGTCTGCGACAAGCGAAACCAAGAATCAGCTTAGGTGGAACGAAGCGTACTTCATGGCCCGATAGGAACAGCTTGACAAACGTCGCGGAGCCAGATGCTCCGCGCGGTCGGATCGCAATTACAAAGGACAATGCCACGATGCAAACACTCGACTGGATCATGATTGGCGGCTACTTCGCTCTCCTGTTGGGCGTGGTATGGTGGGTCGTTTCAAAGAGCAAGGACACGGCGGAGGATTACTTCCTCGCTGGCCGCAACCTGAGCTGGTGGATTGTCGGGGCGTCGATCTTCGCCTCGAACATCGGCTCCGAGCACGTAGTCGGATTGGCCGGCAGCGGCGCGAAAGACGGCGTGGCCATGGCCCACTATGAATTGCACGCCTGGTGCCTCTTGATGTTGGCCTGGGTCTTTGTGCCGTTCTACACTCGGTCGATGGTCTTCACTATGCCCGAGTTCCTCGAAAAACGATTCTCGGTCGGTTCACGATACATGCTCTCGATCGTCTCGATAATCACGTTCGTCGTCTCAAAGATCGCGGTGGGCATTTTCGCCGGCGGCATCGTCTTCTCCGTGTTGCTGCCCGAAATGAAATTCTCACTGCCCGGCGGGCAAGTGATTGATAGTTTCTGGATCGGCTCCGTGCTGGTGATCGTGCTGACCGGCCTATATACGGTGCTGGGCGGAATGCGAGCCGTCGCCTATAACGACGCGATTCAGGCGGCGGTTTTGATCGTCGGTTCCGCCACCCTGACCTTCTACGGACTGTGGAAGCTCGGCCATGGCAATTTGCTTGCTGGTTGGGGCCAGGTGCGAGAACTCTGCGGCCCGCGCGACATGCTCAACCTTTGGAAGCCGCTCGTGCCCGCGGGCGTCGAAGGCACGTGGGCGCCGGTGCTGGAAAAAAACGCCGATGGCCAGGTTATTCGCGAAGCGTGGTACTTTAACGACCATTTCCCGTGGTTGGGCATGGCGATCTGCGCGCCGGTGATCGGTTTGTGGTATTGGTGTACCGATCAGTACATTGTTCAGCGTGCGTTGGGCGCGCCGGACGAGAAGACTGCTCGCCGCGGCAGCATCTTTGCGGCTTTCCTCAAGCTGTTTCCCGTTTACCTATTCATCATTCCCGGACTGATTTGCTACGCGTTGATCCGCACCAACAACGTGCCGGCGTCGAGCGAGCTGAACAAGATCGCGCAGATCGACAGCTCTGACCCGGTCGCACGACAGGAGGCCAAGGACGTTGCCCAGCGATCGTTCCCGCTGATGGTCAAAGATCTGCTGCCGATGGGTTTGCGGGGAATCGTCGTGGCCGGTCTGCTTTCCGCGCTGATGGGCTCGTTGGCCGGCGTATTCAACGCCTGTTCAACGCTCTTTACCGTCGACCTCTACGAGAAAGTGCGGCCCGGCGCCAGCCAGCATGAGATCGTCCGCGTCGGTCGCATCGCCACGGCGGTCATGGTGGTTATTGCACTGGCGTGGATTCCGGTCGTCAAAGGCGCCAACAGCCTGTACGAATATCTTCAGGGTGTTCAAGCATACTTGGCGCCGCCCATTTTCGTCGTCTTCTTCCTGGGCGTGTTCTACAAGCGGCTGAACGCCAAGGGATGCTGGTGGGCAATGGTAGTCGGTTTTGTCCTCGGCATCTTCCGCATGCTCGTGGATACCCCCGTCACGTTGAAGATGCCCGGGTTCGAGAACGGCTACACACATGGTTCGTTTCTGTGGGTCGTCAATATGACGTTCTTCCAGTATTTCAGCATTCTCATCACGATTGTTTCGGCGGTGGTGATGGTCGTCGTAAGCTACATGACCGCGCCGCCTTCGGAGGCGCAGATCAAGAGCCTGACCTTCAGCACGGCGACGGCTGAGGACAAGCGGAAGACGCGGGAGAGTTGGGACTGGCGCGAGTTGTTGGCATCGGCCGTTGTCCTGCTATGCATCGTTGGCGCGTATCTCTACTTCCGAGGATAACCCACAAGCCGTTCTGGCAACAAGGAATTGCAAAAATGCGTTTATCAACACAGCTTGGCATGGTTTGCCTCGCCATTTCGGGACTCCTGATCTCAGGAGGGGCCGTGGCTGATAGGCTGATAGGCTGATAGGAAATTCAATTTCTCTCAGGCTTGAGTCTAATCCAGGGAGAGGTGAGAAACAAGAGAGGCTTTTCTCGCCGTTTCCTGAGAGAATCTCCTCGGGTGGTCGCTGCAAAAGCCACACAAATCGAGGGTCAATCATGCACCTTCGGCGGCAAAATCCGCAGCAGGCGCAGACCGCTGGCGCTTGAAGCCGTTGACGGGCCTTTAGAAACTGGAGTCGAAGGAGTCGCCGTAGGTCAGACTTCCTTGCCTCAGGCGAGTAGCCTGTGCGGGTTGATTCTTGGAAAAGGCCGGGAATTGCGGGACGAGCATGGTCACGGACGACCAACCGTCAAGAGGCGGATGCAGACTGCCGGGGATTCTGCGATGATACGAGAAGCTGGGGTTCGGGAACTGCGGAAGCTGAATGCGAGCGGTCATCAGACGTCGGTCCTGGCCACGGATTATGTCACGGAG
>JANXQG010000012.1 GCA_025356915.1 Planctomycetota bacterium
CCTAAAAACCTCGATCCAGAAATGCCAAAATCGGTTCAGGCGGCCGCCAAGATCAAGCAGCAGGAAGATCTCGCTCCGCAGAAGATCAAGGCCATCAAGTACCTCGCCACGATGGGCTGTGGATGCTATCAGAAGATGGGAGTTCGCGAGGCCCTGCTCGAATCGCTCGACGATTGCACTGAGGACGTTCGCTATGAAGCGGCTGCGGCACTGGCGAAGGCTGCCGGTTGCCGTTGCGACAAGTGCGGCAATAGCTGCTGCAATGCCAAGGTCATGAACAAGCTTAAGGAACTAGCCGATGGCACCGACGAGCGTTGCTGCCAGAAAGAGGCTTCGGAGCGAGTTCGCCAGGCGGCCCGCGAGGCTTTGAACGCATGCAAGAATAAGCTGCCGGCGATGAATGTGACTCCTGGCGGGGTCGAACCGCGCCCGATACCTGAACAACGGCCAATCGGCGTGGAATCTAGCGGTATTCCGGCTCCTCCAGTCCAGGGACCACCCACCCTGCCGCCAACTCCGGCAAATCCGAACTCGACTCCAACTCCTGCGACGGGCAAGAAGCCCCTGGACTTGCCAGGGGACGCACCCGGTGGCGATCCAGTATCGGTGCCGCACGCGGGGAAAGCAGGCAGTACTCCCGCACTCACAAGTGGTACCGCCAAGAGCGTGGTCGCCGAGAGCAAGATCGACACCCCGCCGAGCGTGAATACGACCGTCGTGCAAACTTCAGCCAGCAGTTCGCCCGAGGCTCCCGTGCGGCTACAGTTGATCATTGGCGGTGAAGGCACGGATACCTCGGGTGCTGGTATCAGTGAAACTTCAAATTAGTCCACATGCACTTCCAGTTCTGGAGGGGGAGAACATGCGTTGTTCTGAATGTTCTTCTGTGAGGTAACGCAGATTCTGTAGTTCCAGATATCCGCTGGCTTGATGTTAAACACGAATCGGTGAATCACTTTGCCGGGCTGACCGGAAACGAGTAGGCTGCGGCAGTGGACTTTATCGGGACCGGAACCTGCGGAATTCTCCGCGGGCTTGATCTCGATTTTGTAGGTATGGGGATTCATGTCGGCTGGCACCGACTGCTCGGCGACCACGGTACAGGATGGATCACCGTCCTTCTCCTCGGTTTTCACTTTCAGAACAATCGTTTTCTCGGACGGCTGCCCTTGGGGATGCAACTCCAATGCCTTCCAATCACCAATCTTCTTCCAGCGGTCGTCGCTCAGAGACAGTTGCTCGTCCGGGCTGGTCGGCAGGAACTTGAACCAGAGCAGAACCTTGGCTTTGGTCGCCTCTTTCGGCCAGCCCGATGCACAGAATTGCAGAATAGGAAAGCCGCAGCCATTCTGGAAGGACAAGTCATAAAACGTGTAGGGGTCTTTTTTGGTTTCCCGGGGAAGCACGGGAATAATCTGGGCCAAAACACTCTTTGGGCGACAACTGAATTTTGTTTCGTCAGCGTTTTGAATGGATATGCGGAAAGTCGCAAGGCCGCCATCCTTGGTCCCGCGGTCGGCCTTGACATAGTACCTGGATTTGCCGTCGCTTACCCAAGCGTGGTCCGGGAGCGATACCTCTTGTTCCAACTTTTCTTCTTTTGAGCGAAAGACCAGGCGCGGTTTGCCAGTCGCTTCACTTGCATCTAAATAGAGCTTGATAAACTCGCCTCCCTCGACTTCGATTTCAGCGTTGGATTTGAAATTCTCCCCTTCCTTGATGCTGATCGTGTAAGGAACGGCTTTCCCACTCGCCGGCAGATCGAGTTGACGTTTCTTCTCGGACTCCAGTTGCGCGATTTCCTGCCCTCCCCTGCTTAAAACAAACTTCTCCGTTTCGACCAGCTTTTCCAATGCGTCCAACAGTCTCGATGGATCGTTGCGAGCGACAAAGTCGCCGGGAGGATTCTGCTCTTTCACCAGCGATTCGAGATCCTTTAATGCCGTTCTGTATTTATCTTCATTTTGGCCCGGATCGGGCTTGATGCAAAAGGGGATCACTTCCAAACGAAGATCCTTGATCGTTTCTTTGGCGCGCTCCAGCGAATGTTCGACATCGATTTTAAGCGTCTCATAGTCGCACAGGCTGGTCTGCTGGTTGATACCGTCCGTGATGACGATAACTCGCTTAGGCCCCTTGTTCTCCGCATCCTTCTCCAGCATCTCAATGGCCTTGATGATCGTATAGTACAGCGGAGTTTGACCGAGCGGTTTAAGAACTTCCAGCTTGCTTTGCGAGAGGATTCTCTGACTCTCGTTGAAGTCATTCAGATCGAGGAGTACCTGGTAGTCCGTGTCAGGATCGGCGTCTATAAGCTTTGCGGGATCCGTAATCAGCTCGGGTTTGTCGCTAGTTTCCTTCCATGTCAGAACAAACTCCTTCTTGCGGGCACGATCGTTCGGGACATCGGGGTGAAAGGCATATCGGCTGCCGTAAGCCATGAGTCCGACACGAAACTGATTCGGTCTTCTGGCGAGTTCTTCGAGGATGCGGTTAAGCTGCTTGCGAGCCCAATGGATTCTCGTGTTGGCAACGTCTGTTTTATTCTTTCCCTTATCTTTCTTGCTTTCTTCTTCGCGTTCTTTTTTCAAGACTTCCACGCCAAGATCAACATCCGGTGTGTTCATGCTTCCCGAGCAGTCGAAAATGAAAACGATTGACGTTTTTCGCACCGAGGCACCTGTCACCAACACGGTCGGAGGAAGCGGTTGCGTGCGAGTCACCACGGTTTCCGGTCCGGATAGGCGGACTACCTGGATCGGCGCGGATCGAACGTGTCCGCGATAGAAAGTTCTCGCAAGGACTGCGCTCAGATCCCTGGCATTTTCACCGAGATTGAGATAGGTCTTCCGGTGAACTGGGTTGACCTCGGGCGAGATGATGGCATCGCGCAGGGTGCTCCCCTGGGCGTCGAATCGGTCCTTGATTGCCAGCGGACGCAGCTTTTGATCCTGAAAGAATATCGCCGCTTCACCGCCGGCTTCAAACAACCCGGAGGCAGCGGAGGCAACGTCCAGCTTGAGATCGATCTGAGGAGAATCGCCGCCGCTGCTGTTGGCGTCAAGGTAGATGCCTTGTACGACTTCAGGCCGGACGACTCCCCGCTGCGCAACCTCGTCGGCAAGTTGCTGAACTTTCCTGGCCAAGGGGGATGGCGGGGTTAAGGCGTTCGCGGCAAGTAGATATTCCTCGGCGACCACTTGAAAATAGGGCCGGCCTTCGCCCGGTTTTGGCCCCCAGAAGTCATCTAGGGTTCGCTGCGCTTGCCAGAGCAGGAGATTCCGCCGATCGATGCGGTAGAGGTCGGTCGAGAGATCGGCATCGCGCATCTCGCGTCCTGCCCAAAGTGCCGCGACCGCGCGCAATTCGCGGTCGCCTTCGGCATGGCCGCTCCGCGCGGCCAACGGAGGCGTTTTGGGATCCGAGAGGGCATCCCGGCTCTTCTGTCGCCAGGCGGCGACACGGGTTTCGTCGAGGGCCTCATTGAGCTTCGCTCGCACCTGCTCGCCCTGGGCGCCAAGATCGGCGGCCATTTCGCCATGCGGCTTGGCCCGCAACGGTTCGCCAAGAATGAGCAGTGCGGGATGGATCGGCCATCGGGCGAGAAGGTTGGCCGCAGCGGCTTTTCCGGTGGTTTTGTCCTGGCCGTCGGCAGCATTTCTCTCTCGATTCTCCATGGCCACCGACTTGGCGGACGCGGCAAGAATCTCGCTATAACGCGCGCGCAAGCGATTGCGGCGTTCTCCGCTTTCCAGGGAGACGCTAAGCACGACGCCGAGCCGTCGAAATTCGTCCTTGGGAGCCCCTTCATTCCGCTTGTCAAGCCGAGTACATTCGGCGTCGAATTCGGCCTTCAATACCTTGAGCAATCGCGCGATTTCCGCCTTCGCTGCAATGCGATCCTTGGGCCAGACGTATTTTGCAGCCGCAGCGTCGCTGTAATCCTGCAAAGTCCGATCGAGACTCGTGCTGAAAGCGTTGGCCTTCTCGATGAGATCGTGCAGTTGATTTTCAAGCTTGACGCCTCGCTGGCACCTATGCAGCAACCATCGTGCATAACAAGGGATTTCAGCGAGTGCTTCGTCCCGGACACGAAAAGCGTCGGCGACTTCCTCTGCGGATTGAATGGCACCGCCGTAGCCCTCGCTCTCGTTCGCCCGATCCCAATAATTTCGCGGCGACTCATGGTCCGCATGGGTTCCCCCCACGAACAGCCGATCTTCGGCCAAACGCCGCTGCCGATCGGCCTGTTGCATAATTCCGTAAATGGCGTATTGGGCACGAAGATCCTTGGGAAAGGCCGCCTCCTCGGCAAGTTTGCGAGATTTGACCGCAAGGCGCAGATCATTATTTGCTGTCGGACCGAGATACTCTTTGAGCATACGGAGGAAATGAATCTCGACCAGATCCGCTTTCATCGTGTCGGGCAGAGGCGGCAAGCTCTCCAGAAGCGAGAAGAGTGATGAATCGGCTCCAGGGCCTGTGAAGCGTAGCCAAACCGCTTCGGCGCTCGTCAGGTAATCGGTAGATTGCTCGGATGGCTTCTCCGCGAGATTTTCTTTTGTTTTCATGTCGCCTGCAACCGCTTGCGGCTTCGCAACGGCCGCTTCCGACGGCGTCGCTTGCGGCTTCGTGGCGGCTGGTTCCGGCGGCTTCGCAATGGCCGCTTCCGACGGCGTCGCTTGCGGCTTCGCAACGGCGTCACTGCCAGCAGCAGCGGCGTTTGCAAGCTTTGGCACCGCGGCCGCCTGCTGCTTCAACTCTTCGAGGCGCGACTTCACTTGAGGCAGGCTATAGCCAGGCCAACTCTCTTCCGAATCCTGCTTCTGAAGTACATCCGCCAAACGATTGACCTGCATGAACTGGTCGCGGATTTTGCCTTCGCCGACTTTGCCGGCCAATGCCAATTGTTCCAGGTAAAGCAACCGGTGTTGATACTCTTGCCACTTCAGCGGACTGCGGCGAGGAATGCCGCTATCGTGGAGTTTCTTATGCTGCTCCCATGCCTTGGCAATTTCGTCCCAGTGCCCCGAGGAGTTGGTGCTGTCGGTCGCCGGAACTTCGTCGCCGGAATCCGCTGGAACAGCCACCACCGAAAAATCTTCTTTCTTATCCAGCTTGCCGATGTCAATCTGGCCGTTCTTGCCGAAGAACATGGGAGTCTGCTCGTCGTCGCGATGGGTCTTTACCCAATCGGAGACGTTGA
>JANXQG010000036.1 GCA_025356915.1 Planctomycetota bacterium
GCCGAAATCGCCAGCAAGAGGAAAAAGCCTTTCCTGGAACTAGTTTCACAACTAGGTTTTTGCGGCCGTTTTTGTCCGTGTTTTCTGGTCATGAAACCAGTTCTCGGATTGTGTATCACGTTAACCTCAATTCTTCGTGGAACTTGGTGCGGAATGCTTGCGAGTAAAACTCTTCACAGCGAATGGTTCTTGGTGACGTCATCAGTAGATCAGGCAGCCCAGCGGGCAGATCGCCGCATGGCATGGTTCCGGCCGGCCCAGAAGACCTTGTCGGCCTCGGGATCGTTGTCATTGGGCGGCTCGGGCGGATTATCGTCGGCTGTTGCATTGGAATGGCGATAGGCCTCCAAAGAGATAATCACTGGCTCGTCGTTGGGATGGGAGTCTTCGAGGATTTTCATAATTTTTCGCACTTTTCTAAAGGGTCATTCAAGTTGTAAACATTTGCCAGAGACACCGTCACGCAGCACGTCGCTTGGGCGGTGTCTTGCCAATGCCGACCGCGAGAATCGGCGCAGCCGCGCTTCCGTTGCGGTTGCGGTAGCTCTGCCCTCGCTCAATAGCGCGGCGGCGGGCTGAATCGGAAGCTTCGCCGAGAATTTCGTCGCGGCGCTGTATTTCCGCGTCAATCGCTTCGCTCAAGGTGTAGATGTCGGCGTCGGCTAGTTCCTGGAGTCGTTTGAGAATCAAATTCATTGCTTACTTTCTCCTTCTTTTCGCCGGCATCAACCGGCAGACTAGGGTTACAACTTGTTTCACAAAAAGAATTACGGAGCCATTTTCTCGGCTGTAATTAGGTTTTTGAAACAAGTTCTCGGTGATGAATCTCTTAAGCGGCTTTGTGCCCTGAATTTTGACGTAGCAGCGGTTCCTGATACGCCGGTGGAAGCATGGAGGAGAAAAACTCCTCCCATTGCCTGCTGCTCAACGGGCCTAACAGTAGCCAGGCCCCTTGCGTTCGCACGAACAGTTCCAGCCCCTCATGCATTCTTTCCGTGTATACCGCAACGCGCCGAGAACCAAGCCTCGCGATCGACTGAGAGAACAGTTCAATCGCCTGGGCGTGGTCATCACTGGCGTCGACCAGCACCATATCGGCACCGTTCAACGACTGGCGAATCTCCGGGGCCGACCGGCCAAAGACCGGCTCGAATCCGCAGTCCTCTCGTTGGTTGGCCCAAAGGGCCATCTGACAAGACAAAGACTCGGTTGGGTAACCTAACGCGATATTATGCACGACGGTCTCGATGATGTTCATGCCCGACACGATCCTCCGTGACAAGTCGTAATTCCTGCGTCTCTCAGGCATCGGCCTGAAGGACGGCATTCTCCTTAAGCAAGCAGTGTGCCAACCTTTTCCGTTACGGCAAGTTGGTGTTCAAACTCAAGCCTACTCAAGGGTTAGAATTCAAGAGCCGAAAAACAATCGAAAACGAAGAGAAGAGAAGAGCCGCAAAGCGCGACTCCACTCTGGTCGCAACTTGCGACCCTGTAGGGAGCGGCTAAGGTTTGGCCACGGATGAAACACGGACAAGAGGGAAGAAGACCAGAAGATGGAAGGCAGGAAGATAATAGGGGAGCGAGACGAGGTCTGGTCCATTTTTCGGCGAGAACGCATGAATTTCACCCAAGATCCTTGCCCGAAAACATGGACCTGACCACTTCGTGTTGGGCTTCGCAGTTCCCCTAGATAAGAGGGGAGCGAAAACGCAGGGTGGGCCGAGCGCAGCGAGTCCCACCGTTTTTGGATGATTCTACGGTGGTAAGTGAACGAATTCCGTTCTACGAAGGCTTAGCTCAGATTGTGCAACCTGAGCTTGCGAGACAGAGTTGCCCGATGAACCTGAAGCATGCGAGCTGCTTTTCGCTGGTTGAAATCAGAATGCTCCATGGCATGAGTGATCGCCTGGCGTTCGGCCTGCTTCAGAGTTAATTGACCTGTCGGGCCGACATTGCTCGTTTGGCTCGACTCGCCCATCAGCATGTCCAAGAGAATCTCCGGAGTTAGGCCGGTGACGTAAAGTCGCTCAACCCAGGCGGACAGTTCGCGGATGTTGCCCAGCCATGCGTAATTTGTCAGAATCGTGCGCACTTGTGACGATAGCGACAACGGCGGACGGTGGTATCGATCAGCGGCCACCAACAGAAAATGGTCCAGCAGCGGAGAGATATCCTCCGGCCGTTCTCGCAAAGCGGGCAGATGAATCCGCACGATGTTCAAGCGATGATAGAGATCTCGGCGGAATGTTCCTAGACGGACCATCTCTGCCAGGTTCTGGTTTGAGCCAGCCAGAAATCGCGTATCGACCTTCACCGGAATGGGGCTGCCCACAGGCATCACCTCGCGCTCTTGAAGCACGCGGAGGAGCTTGGGCTGCAAAGAAAGTGGAATCTCGCATATTTCATCGAGAAAAACCGTTCCACCTTCGGCCGTCCGGAACACGCCAAGCATCGTTTGCTCAGCACCCGTGAACGATCCACGAACATGGCCAAAGAACTGGCTTTCAAAAAGATTCTCGCTGACACCCGCACAATTGACGGGAATAAAGGGCCGTTCGGCTCGCTGACTCCTGGCATAAAGCCGCCGGGCAATCAACTCCTTCCCCGTACCGCTTTCACCTTCAATCAGAACACAGCAATCGGTAGCCGCGACTTGGTCCGCAAGCTGCAATACATCACGAATCGCTTTAGAAACGCCCACAATTATGGGCACACCAGTAGCCGTGACTTTGAGCGTACTCATGATATGCATGATGGAAACTTAAGCCGAAAAAACCGAACAACGTGGTTCAGCGCATCTTGCGCACCACCCGATCGAACTGCATTTTCAGGAAAGAACCCGAACGCTGCCTCCATTTATGTTGCCAGCACTTCCTATCCTAACCGCAAGTCACCTCTTGGCGACCACGATCTCAATAAGATTCAGCATAATCATTTTGTCCGTTTTGTCAAGGATTCTGAAGATAAATACTGTGCGATTTTTGGGGATTGTAGCATTTCGGTACAGATGAACACACTAAAAGAGGGGATATTTCACCAGCGGATGGATAGTTTTCCTCAATCAGTCGATCCAGCCACCGCCAAGAACCTCATCGCCTCGATAGCAAACCGCAGCCTGCCCGGGGGCAATCCCGTAGCAGGGTTCCAGGAATTCGACGCGGAATCGATCGCATGGCAATGTCTCCACGAAGGCATCAACCGCCACACTGCGGTAGCGAATCTTCACCTGGCATTCAAAACGGAGCTCCGGCGGAAAAAACCAGTTTGCTCCGCGTGCGGAAAGCCCGCGCCGGGCAAGCTCGTCCTTGGTGCCGACGACCACTTCACGCCTCTGAGGGTCGATTCGCACGATATAACGGGGTTCTCCGAACGCGACGCCTAAACCTTTCCGCTGCCCGATCGTAAACTTTTCAATCCCCTCGTGCCGCCCCACCACTTGGCCATCCGTGGTAACAATCTCACCGGAAGTGTCTTGGGGCGAACGATTCTGGCGAACGAACCGGGCATGATCCTGGTCGGGGACGAAGCAAATCTCCTGGCTATCAGGTTTTTCAGCCACCTGGTTCAGGCCAAGACGGTCGGCAATCTGGCGAATTTCCTCCTTCAGGTAATTACCCACGGGAAATTGCAACCGGGCTAAAACCTCGGGCCGGATTCCCCAAAGCACATAGGACTGGTCCTTGGCCGGGTCAAGCCCTCGGCAGAGGGCAAGGCGGCCATCGGGTGTTTGGATCAGTCGAGCATAGTGACCCGTGGCGATTTGCCGTGCGCCGATGCTATCGGCGTAGTCGACCAGCCTGCCGAATTTCAGCCAAGTATTGCAGACAATGCATGGGTTGGGTGTCCGCCCGGACGTATACTCGGAAATAAAGTACTGGATAATGCGGCCGAATTCCTGCTCGAAATTGATTGCATAGAAGGGGATTTCCAGTTGCTCGGCGACACGACGTGCATCGGCCGCGTCGCTTGCGCTACAGCAACCCTGCTTGCGTGGGGAATCGGAGGTCGAGCAGGTTGCCGCTTCTTGGTGGCCATGGCGCATAAACAGCCCGATCACCTCATGACCAGCCTGCCGGAGCAGCCAAGCGGCCACACTGCTATCGACTCCACCGGACATGGCGAGAATTATGCGCGACATACGTTCATTTTTGCAGGCTTCAGCAAGATGAGCAACCGGGTTTGCGAGAATTCCCGTACGCCATCAAACTGGGACAATCGAAATGGGAGAATCCGTGACACATCTTTCCTAGGTTGCTGGAAACTGGTACAATCCCCGCTTTGCCGTGGCATTTCTTTCAATCACCGCCAGAATATTAAGTACGACAGGAATCAACGATGGAACGCGAACTCCTCGATCGGGCCGACGATATCCAGAAGCGGATCCTCCAGCTAAGGGACTCTCTTTGACTTCGCTGGAAAGAAAACGCAGATCGCCGCGATTGAAGACCAGATGGGCCAGGGTGATTTCTGGAATTACCGAGAGAAGGCCCAGGAAGTTGTTGGCCGACTCAAGGGACTGAAGTCTCTCGTCAAGCCGTTGGAGGACGCGATCCGCGCTTCGGATGACATGGCCGCCATGATTGAAATGGCCGAGGAAGATGAAGGCTTGGCCGCTGAAGTTCCCGGCGAAATCGAGCGACTGGAAAAAGCCATTGATGACCTGGAGACCAAGTCGCTCCTGAGCAGTCCGCTGGACCCCAGCCCAGCCCTCTTGACGATCAACGCGCGCGACGGCGGCACCGATGCCAACGATTGGGCCGAGATGCTGCTGCGGATGTATCTGGCTTGGGCCAAGGATCACGATTACGACACCGAGCTCCTCGATCGCCAGGAAAACGAGGAAGCCGGCATCAACAGCGCCACGATCGCCGTTCGCGGGCCGATGGCCTACGGTTATCTGAAAGGCGAGGCCGGCATCCACCGGCTCGTGCGGATCAGCCCGTTCAACTCCGAAGGAAAGCGGCAAACGAGCTTTGCCGCCGTCGATGTTTCTCCGGAAGTTTTCGACGAGATCAAGATCGAAATTCGCGACGAGGATCTGGAGGAGAAGGCCATTCGCTCCAGCGGCCCCGGCGGGCAGCACGTCAACAAGACATCCAGTGCCATTCAGTTGCGGCACCTTCCCACCGGCATCTTAATCTGCTGCCAGGCCGAGCGGAGCCAGCATAAGAATCGGGCAATGGCCTTGAAGATGCTTCGTGCCCGGCTCGCGCGGATCGAGGAAGAAAAACGCGAGGTGGAGCAGGCAGCCAAGTATACCTCGATGCCCAAGGTCGGTTTCGGCTCCCAGATCCGCAGCTACTTCCTTCATCCCGATCAACGCGTGAAGGACTCACGCACGGGCTACTACATGGGCAACTTCCGCGCCGTGCTCGACGGGAACATCCAAGGCTTCCTCGACGCCTACTTGCGCTATCGCGTTAAAGGCGTGACGTATGGCAGCTTGAAGGACGATGAATAAGAGCTTATCTTGTTGTGGCCAATCTCCGACCGAGCCACCGTCTGCCGACCGCGGGTCTCCCTTGCTTATCTTCCGCCGGCGGCACATCGCGCGAGCGGAGCTTCGGTGCGCAGCGGGCGATTCGGCTGGTAATAGGTCGCACGGCAGTGGCTTTGGGGGGCAAAACGCGGGCCAAGATCCAAAAGAGATTCGGAGGAGCCGACCAGCAGGTAGCCGTCGGGAGCCAGACGCTCGGAGAGACGAAGAAATAAATCGCGACGCCGGGGAGCATCGAAGTAGATCGCGACATTCCTACAGAAAATGGGGGGGAAATACAAGGTTCAAGGTTCAAGGAAAATGCCATCTTCACTGCCTTTCATTGTTCATTGAACCTTGTTCCTTTGATCATTTTCTTATCCGTGTTCCATCCGTGGCCAAACCATTTCAATGGCCATGCCGATCAACATTAAAAATCTTCTCCATGTTGAGTTCGACCTCCTGCCCTTCGAGGGTCAACTGGCACTGTTTTCCCAAAGAATTACTCAGGTCGCGCACGACGCGTTGGAACCGGCCGAACACGGTTCCAACCGGCTGAAGACGCGTCTGCATGATCGTTTCCTGGAGTTCGTTGGTAACCTGATTGACCCGGGCAGCCACGATGCCAAGGGTAGCCTGATCCGAGGAAGCGACCGTTTGCAGCAGTTGATGGCGCAAGGGGTTTTAGAGAGTCCTACCCTACGACTTATTCACGCGATCCGCCTCAAGTCGCCATTGGCATGGGTCGGCAGCGGCAGTATACTGGTATACTGGGGGCTTTCCCGATCGGTCAGAAGCGTTCAAACAGAGTCTTCGGCGATGGCCAAATACGTGGTACGTTACAGCTCGATGCGCATCGTGGGGGTGTTTTCCGCCCCCAGTTCAGCCATCTATTGCCGCGACACACGGGTCATTGCCCGGACAGAGCGCGGCATGGAAGCAGGTGTCGTACTCTTGGAGGCCACCGAGGTCGTGCGGGCAGCGTTGAAGGATTCGACGGAAGGCCAGATCCTCCGCGCCATGACTGCCGAGGATGAACACGAATTGCTGAGGATCGGGGAGCAGGCCCGACGCGAGCTGGATATCTGCCAGACGTACATCGACCGCCTTGGGCTGGATATGTGCCTCGTCGAATTGGAACGGATCTTTGGTGGCGAGCGGTTGGTGGTTTACTACCTATCCGAGAACCGCGTCGATTTTCGCGAACTGGTCCGCCTGCTGGCCGCCGAGTTCCAGACGCGGATCGAAATGCGGCAGATTGGCGCTCGCGACGAAGCCAAGTTGCTGGCCGACTATGGTGATTGCGGCAAGGCAACCTGCTGCAACAGCCATCTCGTGCAAATGCCTCCGGTTTCCATGCGGATGGCCAAGATGCAAAAAGCGACCTTGGATCCGACAAAAATCTCGGGACGCTGCGGTCGCCTCAAGTGCTGCCTGCGCTATGAATTTGAACTGTACGAACAACAAGAACTGCCACAGGTGCGACCGGACGACAGCCCGTTGGCCCGCTCGGCCGTTCCTGACGAAGCCGACGATTCGGAGCCGTGAGTAGACCCTGCATGCTCGATCCTGCCATCGCCACACTCTTGGAAGAAGACCGCCGCTACCCGCTGGAGGCCTATATCTTCGTTTTTGAAGCCTTGCACTATGCCCAGACCGAGTTGGACATGGGCAGTGAAAGTTCTAGCGAGCGGACCGGCAGCGAGTCGGAGGAGGAAGACTCCGGCCCGCAACCGCATGTGACTGGCCAGGAACTGTGCCAGGCCATCCGCCAGTTTGCCCTGGAGCAATACGGCTACATGACCAAGCTCGTGCTAAGCAACTGGGGTCTGCACACTACGGGCGATTTCGGCGAGATGGTCTTCAACCTGATCCGTATTGGTCGAATGCGCAAGACACCGCATGACCGCCGCGAAGATTTCGATAACGTCTACGATTTCGACCACGCCTTCCGCGAGCAGTTCCGCATCGTGGTGCCGAAAACGGAATGAGTTCTTGGATGATGCTTAAAAGCAAGTTGCAAGATTCTACCCAAGGCCAGCCCGCTAACACAAATCCAGCGTGGCGATTGACCGAACCGGTCCCGGACGGTGGGCCGTCGCGGTTCGTGTGGAAGTGGCTTCTCCTCGCGGCCTTCTTGCTAGAGTTGGCCTGGATTATTGCCTTAGTGTCGATGGCGACAAGGTAGGGGTGGGACCAGGGAGCCTCTGGCGATTTCTGTCCAGGACATTTGATAATAGCCCAGAGCGTTCCGCATGCCACCAACCTACTCGATCTCAACTCAATAACAATTCCAGATCTTCGCTCGTCAGCCGGCCCAAGACGTTGCCGTCGGCGGATATGACGGCGTCGGCTAGGTCGCGTTTTGTTCTTTGCAATTCGACGATCTTCTCCTCGACGGTGTCCCGCGCGATCAGGCGGTAGGCAAACACATGCCGCTCCTGACCGATACGGTGGGCACGATCGATCGCCTGGGCCTCAACGGCCGGGTTCCACCAAGGATCGAGAATGAACACGTAGTCGGCCGCAGTGAGGTTCAATCCATGTCCTCCTGCCTTGAGGCTGATGAGGAACAACGGGCAGTTTGCGTCGTTCTGAAAACGCTCGACATGCTGCTGTCGATGCCGCGTGCGGCCGTCGAGATACTCATAGACCATCTTCTCCTGATCGAGCCGGTTACGGACGATCGCAAGAAACGACGTGAACTGCGAGAATACCAGGGCCTTGTGCCCCTCGTCGACGATCTCGCGAAGCTGCTCCATGAGCACATCGAGCTTGGCGCTCGATTCATCCACGGCAGTTTTGTCGATCAAACCGGGATGGATGGCCGCTTGTCGCAGGCGGAGGAGGGCCTCCAGGACGTGGATTTTGGCCTTCGCCATGCCGGTCTTGGCGATCCGCTCGGCCAGGACGGCGCGGTAATAGGTCCGCAACTCGTCGTAACGCTTGCGCTGCTTCCCTTCCAAATCGCAGTGCAGCGTCTGCTCGGTTTTTTGCGGCAACTCGGTCAATACCTGCTGCTTGGTGCGGCGGAGAATGAACGGCCCCAGA